>JASLOV010000163.1 GCA_030745285.1 Dehalococcoidia bacterium
GCCGCTCGGCCTCGCCGCGATCGCGGACCGGCTCGATCACGGCGATACGCTGCTCGACATCGGCGGTGGGGCAGGGCGCTATGCCGTGCCGCTTGCCCGGCTGCTCCGGCACGTCACGCTCGTGGAGCCGTCGCCGACCATGGCCGCGGCGGCACGAACGGCCTTCGCTGCCGCCGGCCGCGATAACTTCACCGTCGTCGAGCGCGAGTGGCCCAGCGTGCGCGTGCCGAAGGCCTCGGCGGTGCTGATCGCGAACGTGCTCAGCCCGATCGAGGACCTCGAGGGGTTTCTGCAGGCGGCGCTGCGACGCGCGAGCGAGTGGCTCTTCATCATCCACGGCAACCACGACGAGGGCGGGCCGGCCACGGCCCGGGTGGTGGAGGCGTTCCACGGCGAGCCTCGCGTGCCCAACCCGGGGCTGAGCGAATTGCTGCCCGCCCTGTACGAGCTGGGCATCTTCCCCGACGTGACGATGAGTTCCCGGCGCTTCACCCGCACTTTCGCCGACCTGGACGAGGCGGCACGGTCGATCGCGGCGACCGCGCTCGTCGCACCAACGCCGCGGGCGCTGGCGCGCATCTGCCGGCTGTTGCGCGGGCAGCTGCGACGGGCGCGAGGCGGGCGGCTCGCCGCGCCGCTGCAGGAACTGCCGGTCGGGCTGCTGATCTGGAAACTGTGATCGGGCACCGATGATCCGGAGCCCGTGATCTGAAGACTGGAGCCGAGGCCGGCTCGGGAAGGGAGCGAGACGATGCCAGTGACACTCGAAGCGGGGGATACCGCGCCGGACTTCGACCTCGAGGACCAGGACGGCAAGCGCCACCGGCTGGCGGACTACTCGGGCCAGACGGTGGTGCTGTACTTCTACCCGCGGGACGAGACCCCCGGCTGCATCAAGGAGGCGTGCTCTTTCCGCGACCACCACGACGACCTGCTCGAGGAAGGGGCGGTGGTGCTCGGCGTCTCGGCGGACGGTGCGGAGTCGCACCGCAAATTCCGCGACAAGCACTCGCTGCCCTTCCCGCTGCTCGTGGACGGCGAGACGGTGGTCTCGACGGCGTACGGGGTGTGGGGTGAGAAGACGCTGTACGGCCGCAAGAGCATCGGCATGACCGGTCCACCTTCGTGATCGGGCCGGACGGGGTGCTGCAGAAGGTCTGGAAGCGAGCGCGGGCCGCGGATCACGGGGAGCATGTGTTGAAGGCGCTCCGGCAGCCATTCAACGCTGCCGGAGCGCCTCGCTGATGTCGCGTGCTCGAGCCTGCAACGCGACATAAGTGGGCTAATTGATGTTCGGTCGCCGTGTTGGGTAGCTAAAGGGCCATCCAGCAATCGGCGTGCCTTTGCGTGATCGGGACCGGCGCGGCGGCTAGGCCGCGACACGCTCCAGCTGTTCGAAGACGACGCGGCCGCCGCAGCGCGAGCACTCTAGGCCGTCTTCGCCGGCGATCGGTTGCTGGGGCAGGGTGCCGAACTCCGGACGGAGCAGGTGGAAGTCCTTGCGACCGTGCTCGTTCGGGTGGGACTCGAAGTCGCCGAGGTAGCGCGAGCAATTGAAGCAGCGCAGTTCGCCCTTGATCGTGGTCATGATCGCTCCTCCGCAATGAGAGTATATACCCGGTGGGGTATTGACCTATACCCCCACCGGGTATGTGTCAACTCGTTCGGGGATGCGCGCTTACGCGTTCGTGACGGTGCGGGAGTCGACGGCGGCCGCGCTATTCACGGAGGCGGGGATGCCGGCGGCCTCTTCGCCGCTCGGTCCCTGCATCACCGCCCAGGTCGGGCAGAGGAACTCGATGGTCTCGTCGGCCGTGATCAGGTAGTCGGTGGTGTCGCCGGTGTAGGCGTTCTGCTCGGCCTCCAGCGGCGTCGTGATCGTGACGACGGTGTCCGAGGTGCGAACCACCGGCGGCGTCGACGACGGCGTCGAGCGGGTGCGCGACCTCGTCGGGGCGGGCGGCCCGTCGGACGCCGAACTGGCGCGGTCTGAATTGCAGGGCGTGCGCATCGACGTGCTGCGCCTGGAGACCGAGCTGCGGCAGGCGCGAGCGCGAATCGACCAGCTCGAGGACTCCTTTCTCGTCTACGACGCGACCGGCCTCCCCATGACCGCCGCCGACGTCTACGAGTACGCCGAAGCGCTCCAGCTCGGCATCGCCGCCCTCACCACCGGGCGCACTGTGACGTTCGACGACGCCGAAACGGTCAGCGACTGCGTCAGGGCCCTCGTCAGCGAAGCGGCGCTCGGCACCACCGACTGCCTGCGGGACATTGTTGTGCTGCTTGGAGATGGGGGTTGAGTTGGACAGGAGGGTGGTCTTGCCGGCCCCGGTCTTGCCGACGACGAGCATGCGCTGGGCGTCCTCGTCGGTTGCGCGGAAATTGACGCCGGTCATGCTGCTAGACTCTCGCTAGGGGTGAAGTAGTGAGCGATTTGAACGTCATTGAGCAGGGCGACGGCGCCTATTAGGTGCCTGAGACAAAGGGCGATAAACCCGAAAAGGGCGCGAGGAGCAATGGCTTCTTGTTGAACCCGATCTACAACGGAAAGAAGCAGGAGCTCAAAGTGTCGCAGACGGACTTCGTCTGGGATGGCGAGCGGTGGAGCCCGGTCAACAACGAGTATCTCGGAGCTGAGCTCGGGCGTCTCTCGGGCGACCTCACCGACCTGTGGCAACCGCGCTAGGCCTCCGCGGTGAACCCCGGCGCATGGCGGATCTGGCTCCCGGCGACGGTCGCTGCAGTCGCAGCCGCAGGGGCCGTTGGCGTAGCCGGATGGGCCGCGTTCGGGTGGCCGATCGCCCCGCTCGACTCCTGGCTGTCCGAAGACGACCGGAGGGCGGCTGCGCCAGTGATGGTTGAGGCGCTCGGCGTTGTCGCGACGGTCTCGGCGGTCCTCGTTGGTGTCGGAGAATTGCGTCACGCTTTGCCCCCGCAGCGACTCAGCTTCTTCTCGGAGACGGTGGGCGGAGGCGGGAGTATGGTCGTCTTCTTGGGAGCGAAGAACATCGGCGCACACATGAGCAGCTGGTACGTGCACTCGGATTTCCGAGCAGACCCGCCGCAGGGCTTCAAGCCCATCAACGGGCGCGCCGTGCATGCGATGCCCTTCCATGGTCCGCTTCACCCTGAGGAGATTCAGCCCCGTATCACGCGGTTCACTGTGCCAGCCGAGCAATTCGACCAGGTGAGGCGCAGGCACCATCTCGTTAGATGGTCCGGCGACCGGTCGAGCGGCTCGGTACGCGTCCCGCTCACGCCACGGCGATCGTGGCGGCACTCCGTCGTGGGGGCTGTGCGGCGCGGCCTCCGTCGAACTGGCTAGGCTCCGCCAGACCGACGGCCTCGGCGCCGCACCTCATACGACCGGCCAAGGTTGCGCGCGTTGTTCGGGTCGCTGTCGAGGCGCTTGAGCAAGTCGTCGGCGAGGGCGCGGAGTGCGGAGCGGGGCGGCGGTGAGCCCCTAACCGTCCACGCGGACCTCCTGCTCCTGGGCTTCGCACTATTCGTGTTATGTCGTCACCAACAAAGCCTGACGAGGAGTCTGGCGAGATTGGGCTTGCCTTTGCTTGAATGGCCGTGCCGGGCCGCCTCGGGCGCGCGTGTCCCCGGATACAGGGCAAGGCGGGGCCGATGGTAGACTGTGGGCCCGTAGCTTCCGTGCATCTCACCCGCAGTCGGAGCGACTGACCGGCGATCGCCAGGGAGACCGCGATGGGTTCGAATACTGTTCGCAACGTGCTGCTGGCCGTACTCCTCGGCCTGGTGGCCGTGCTCTTCGTCGCCGTCGGCTTCCTCGGTCGCATCATCACCGAGGGCGACGCCGACGTCGTGGCCCCCCCGGTGGCGGCGGTCCAGACCGAGGTCGAGACCACGATCGACTACCAGTTGATCGCGGAAATCCTCGCCATCCTCAACGAGGACTTCGTCGAGCAGGACCGCGTCGACTACGAATTCCTCTTCGAAGGCGCCATCCAGGGCGTCTTCGATGCGCTGGGCGACCCCCACTCCACATACATCGATCCGAACACATGGGCTATTTCGCGCGGCGACTTCTCCGGCACGTTCCAGGGCATCGGAGCCAACGTCTCGCAGCAGGGCGACTTCGTCGTGATCGTGCGCGCCCTGCCGAACACGCCGGCGGAGCGGGCCGGCATCCAGGCCGGTGACCAGATCCTGGAGGTCGACGGCGAGTCGGCCGAGGGGTGGTCGCTGGACAAGGCGGTGCTGCGCATCCGCGGCCAGCGCGGCTCGTCCGTCGAGTTGCTGGTGCGGCACACGGACGGTACGGAAGAGCGCATTGTGATCGTGCGCGACGAGATATTCGTCGCCTCCGTCACCGTCGACCCGCCCGGCGGCGTGCTGCGGGACGCCGAGGGCATCGACGTGACCGAGTTCGGCTACATCGCGATTCGCTCGTTCACGCAGCTGACGCCGCAGGAGCTCCAGGAGGCGCTGTCAGATGCCGTCAGCCGCGGCGTGAAGGGGCTGATTCTCGATGTCCGCTCCAACTCCGGAGGGCTGCTGATCGAGACGGCGCAGGTCGCTGACATGTTCCTGGACGGCGGCCTGATCCTCACGCAGGTCAACCGCGCCGGGCGCGAGGACACCATCGAGGCGCGGCCCGGCACGTTGACCGACCTGCCACTGGTGATCGTGCAGGACGAGTTCTCCGCCTCCGGCGCGGAACTGCTGGCCGCGGCGCTGCAGGAGAACGGCCGCGCCAAGGTCGTCGGCACCCGCTCGTTCGGCAAGGGCACGGTCAACCACGCGCGGGAGCTGAGCAACGGCGGCGCCGTCTACGTCTCGATCGCTCGCTGGCTGACGCCGGCCCGCAACCAGATCGAAGGACTGGGCGTCACCCCAGACGTGGAGATCGTGATCACGCCGGAGGACATCGAGGAACGCCGCGACGTCGCGCTCTTCCGCGCGATCGACCTGCTGCGGGGCGAGGCGAGCTAGGGCGGGCCGCCGGGAGAGCGGCAGCAGGCACGCGCCGGGACGGCCCATCGTGCACCGCCCTCCCCTGCCGTTATTCTCCTGCCGTCCCTCCCCTCGTAGTCGCAGCCGCCGGAGACGTTCGTGCCCGCATCGAAGTCCAACGGACCGAAGTCACGCGGACTGACGGTCGCCGTCAACCGACGCGCCCGCTACGACTACGAGCTGCACGACCGCTACGACGCCGGCATCGAACTGGTCGGCACCGAGATCAAGTCGATCCGTGACCGCAACATTAGCATCGCCGAGGGCTACGCCCGATTCGTGAACGGCGAACTATGGCTGTACAATGTTCATATCGCGATCTACGCGCCGGCGCGGGAAAACCACGACCCGAGACGGCCCCGCAGACTGCTGTTGCACCGTCGTGAACTCGACCGGCTGCAGCGGGAGATGGGGCTGAAGCCTCGGACCACGGTCGTCCCGCTGCGGATGTACCTTTACAACGGACTGGCAAAAGTCGAGATCGCGCTGGCGACGGGCCGGCGGTCGTATGACCGCAGGCAGGCCATCGCTGAGCGTGACGCCAATCGTGCGATCCAGCGCGGCATGCGCCGGGACCAGCGATAGGCCGCGCGTGCGGGCTCGACCCGTGCTGTTCCGTTGATCGCTCGTGGGGACGAGTGGGATCGACAGGAGCTGAACGGACCAGGATTGCGGGCCGAGGTGCCATCAACCTCGCTAAACAGGTGGCAACTAAATAATTGGCGAACGAGAAGTCGCCCTCGCCGCTTAATCAGCGGTGACGTTCACGATGACCTTCTCCCGACGGGTCATCGTGGGCGCCGTTAAGTCGGGATGCTCCGTGCACGCGCGCCTCAGGCGTGCCCGGCTAAGACTTCTGAGGCTGGTCGGCCGACCCCTTGTCGGTGGAGGACGGTCGACGAGAAAACTCCGCCGGCTACGCCCGTAGTAGATTCTGGCTGGAGGCTCTCTGGACGGGGAGTTCGACTCTCCCCCGTCTCCACCAAACCTACCTAGACGCCCGTTGCAGACTCGCAGCGGGCGTTGTTATGGGAGCTAGAACTCTCCCGCGCCCACCTGGATGCTTCGCGGGGTTGTGGTCGCTCGAAATCGACGATGGCGAGCTCCCGTCGAACAACGCGCTAGACTACGGCTGCCAGACAGCGGGGCGGATCGGCAGGTCGCGATGCGCTGGCATGCTGCGCATACGCCGCCGTTGCAAGCTCAACCGTATTGCGGAAACACTCCCACCCGTGGTCTCTCGGTTCGCCCTGGCTGGCCACGGACCCCGAGGATTTGTCGTCTTCCCGTCCAGCGGGTGGCGCCTCGGAGTGGGAAGTGTTTGGTGACGCCTGATCACCGCTCACGCCCCGAGTCACCC
>JASLOV010000164.1 GCA_030745285.1 Dehalococcoidia bacterium
GTGATCGATCGGACCCTGGAAATAAGAGAGGTACTTCTTCGCGACCTCGGCCGCCTCCACCTCGTCCGCTACGGGAAGGTCGACGACGCCGTTCGGCACCTGCACGTCCATCGGCCCGACCTCTTCAGGGGTGAAGACGCCGAGCCCGCCGCCCTCGATCATCGCGGGACCGCCCATGCCGATATTGGAGTTCGCGGTCGCGATGATCACGTCGCAGCACCCGAGCAGCGCGGCATTGCCCGCGAAGCAGCGGCCGGACGTGATGCCGACCGTTGGCACGAGCCCGCTCAGCCGGCCCATGCTGGCGAAGGTTGGCGTATCGAGCCCGCCGCCCCCGCCGCCGACGATGTCGCCTCGCTGAACGCTGCTGCCGCCCTGGCGGTTGCCGCCGGTTCCGGCGCGACCGCCCCCGCCCTCCGCGAAGAAGATCACCGGTCGCAGCGTCTGCTCCGCCTGTTCGAGCATGCGGTCGGTCTTGCGGTGGTTGCCCCCGCCCTGGGTTCCGGCAAGCACGGTGTAGTCGTAGGCCAGCACGACGCAGCGAGCGATCTCGCCGTCGAAAAGGTCGCCGTTGACGGTGCCGACGCCGGTCACCATGCCGTCGCCCGGGTAGCCCTCGATCACCTCTTGCAGCCCGAGGCCGGTGCCGGCCGTGAGCACGAGCTGGCCGTACTCGACGAAGGTGCCCTCGTCGCAAACGGCCTCGACGTTCTCGCGGGCCGTGCGCTGATCCCACCGCCGGCGCTTCGCGACGGCGTCCGGGCGGGCGGCATCGAGCGTGATGGCGTGGCGTTCATGGACCTCCGCGACATCGCCGCGCACCTCGTCCAGGTTCTCCTCCTCGGCCGCGTCGGCTTCGCCCAGTTCCACATCCGTCTCCGCGATCACGGCGAGCACGTGGCCCTCGAAGACGGCGTCCCCGACGGCCACGGTGATCCCCTGCAGGACGCCGCTGGCGCGCGCGGGGACGACGTGCTCCATCTTCATCGCCTCCATCACGAAGAGCTGCTGCCCGTCACGCACGATGTCGCCCTCGGCGAAGTCGATGCTCACGACGGTACCCTGCATCGGAGCGGTCACCGCCGTCGCGCCCTCGGCGGCGCCGCCCGGGGCGCCGTCGTCGGCGACGCCGCCGAGGAACTGGCTGGCCGCGGCGGCACGCACATCCCCGGCGGCGCGACCGTGCGCGATCACGGCGAGCGGGTCGGTCGTATCGACCTTGACGCCGGCAAGACCGGCGAGACCGGCCGGGACAGCAGAGCCGGCTGCCTCCGCCCCCTCGGACTCAGACTGTTCGAAGAAGAGCTGGCGGTGGGTCACCTCCTCCGAGGCCGCCAGCTCAGCGACGTGGTCGTCGACGAAGCGGGTGTAGACGTTGCCGGAGATGAAGTCCGGGTGTCGCAGCACGTTTTGCAGGAAGGGGATGTTCGTCGAGAGCCCTTCGATCTTGAACTCGCAGAGCGCCCGATAGGTGCGGTTGACGGCCGCGGCGAAGTCCGGCGCCGTGGAGTGGCCGATCAGCTTGGCCAGCAGCGAGTCAAAGCGCGCGCTTGTGGTGTATCCGGCGTAGCCGAAGGTGTCGACGCGGACGCCGGGCCCGGAGGGGGCGTCGAAGGTGGTCAGCGTCCCACCGGACGGCCGCGTCATCCCGTCCGCCGCCATCGTCTCCATGTTGACGCGCGCCTGGATCGCAAAGCCGCGCGGCGCCGGCAGGTCTTCCTGCGAGAGACCGAGCTCCGCGAGCGAACTCCCGCCGGCGAGTTCAAGCTGGAGGCGGACGAGATCGACCCCGGCCACCTCCTCCGTGATGGTGTGCTCCACCTGGAGGCGGGCGTTCGCCTCGATGAAGGCGAAATCCGACTCGTCGGTCAGCGCCTCGCTCGCGTCCACGAGGAACTCGAACGTGCCGAGGCTCTCGTAGTCGCCCTCGGTGGCCAGCAGCACGGCAGCATCTGTCAGCCGGTCGCGCAGGCCCGGGGGCAGGCTGGGACTGGGGGCAACCTCAACGACCTTCTGGTGGCGGCGCTGGATACTGCACTCCCGCTCGCCGAAGTGGCTCACCGCGCCCGTGCTGTCGCCCACGATCTGCACCTCGATGTGACGAGCGCGGGGCATGAGTTGCTCGACGTAGACGTCGCCGTTGCCAAACGACTGCTGCGCCTCCGACTGGCAGCGTGCGTAGGACTCCTCGATCTCGTCGCTCGCCTCGATGACGCGCATGCCGCGACCGCCGCCGCCACCGATCGCCTTGATGATCATCGCGCTGCCGGTGCCGAGCGAGGCGAAGAACTGCTGCGCCTCTTCCAGCGTCGTCGGGCCCGATGTCCCGGCCAGCACGGGCACGCCGAGCTGCTTCGCAAGGTCGCGGGCGCGCCCTTTGTCGCCAAAGAGCTCGAGCGCCCCCGCACTCGGCCCGATGAAGGCGATGTCCGCGTCGGCGCAGAGCCGGGCGAAGGCGGCGTTCTCACTCAGGAAGCCGTAGCCCGGGTGGATCGCATCGCAGCCGGCCTCCCACGCCACTCGCACGATCTGCTCGCCGTCGAGGTAGGCCATGGCTCCGCCGCCGTCCAGTTGCCTCGCCTCGTCCGCCTTGCGAGTGTGCAGCGACTGCGCGTCGTCCTCGGAGTAGACGGCGACGGTGCGCAGCCCCAGCTCGGAGGCGGAGCGCAGGATGCGGATGGCGATTTCGCCGCGATTGGCGACCAGCAGAGTCGTCGGGCTCATAACACCTTCTTTCCGATCGGCAGTATACGGACGGCGCGGACGGCGACATTACGAGCAAGCATGGTCACGGGGGCATCGGCAGGCGCCGCCACACTTCGAGAGCTTCGACCTCGTACAGAACTATCCCGCGGCCTCATCGAGTTCACGGGCGTGATTGCGCCAGTGGCCCGTGATCATCCGCAGGCGCTCCCGGACCGTCAGCATCCTTCCGCCCGGCATCCCTAGGGCGTCGGCATCGAGGTCGACGCACCCCTGCGTCGCCCGGACCAGTCGCTCTTGCGCGCGCTCGAGCTGGGAGATCAGCTCTTCGAACGATTCACCCTCGTGCAGCTTCAGACACGTCGCGTTCAACTCATCGGCGCCGGCCGAGAGCAGCCACGGCGGTCCGCCGGCCGTGCCCGACTCGATGCCCCAGGCCGTCGCGTAGTGCCAGTACGGCAGGTGCGCGAGCACCTCCCACGCTCCCCATTGGTCGATTCGTGCTTCGGAAGCCTGCCCGATCCCTTCGAAGTACGAGAGCGTCTCTCGCACGGACTGGTCCAGCTCCGCGATCAACTCTTCTTTCGACTGCTCGGTGGTCATCGCCCTGCCTTCCGTTTCCTGGTCGCGCCCCCGCATCGATGACGGGCACGCCGTGGCCGACGGCGGCTCGAAGCGTCCGAGTGGCGCGACACCACGTGACAGGCCCGAGCGCGAATCGCCCCGGGCCTGTCACGTCAGATCTCTAGCGACCGGCGGTGCTCAGTCGGCACGTCCGGTGTGCCACTGGAACTGTTGCGGCTTACGCTGCGCCCGCGGGTTGATCGCGATGTTGATCAGGGCCGGGCCATCGCCCTCGTTGGCGGCGGTGAGCGCCGGCAGCAACTCTTTCGGCTGGTCGACGAAGAAGCTCTGCCCGCCGAAGGCGTCGATCACCTTCTCGTAGTGCGCATTCGGAAGCATCGCGCTCGGAGGGGGCGGCCGGTCGGGGTCCAGTGTCGACGGGCCGCCGCCAATGCCATTGTTGTTGATGATGATCGTCGTGATCGGCAGGTTGTAGCGGACCATCGTCTCCACTTCCATCCCGCTGAACCCGAACGCCGCGTCGCCCTCGACGGCGACCACGCGCTTGCCGGGGTTCGTCACCGCCGCGGCGATGGCAAAGCCCATGCCCACGCCCATTGTGCCGTAGGTGCCGGCATCCAACCGGGTGCGGGCGTGGTGGTTCTCGAGGATGGTGCGGCCGATGTCCATCGTGTTCGCGCCCTCGCTGACGGTGATGGCGTCGGCCGGCATGGTGTCACGGATGTCCTTCAGCACGCGCTGGTAGTTCATCGGCGAGGTGTCGTCGGCCATCATCGCCTCGGTGATCGCGATGTTCTCTTCCGCGCCGGAGGCGAGGCCGGTGCGCCACGTCGACTCCTCCGGGTACTGCCACGGGTCGTCATCGAGCGCCTGAAGGACCTGCGTCATCACCGCCTTGCCATCGCCCACGAGGGCAACTTCCGCCGGCACGTTGCGGCCGATCTCTTCGGCGGCGATGTCGAGCTGCACGACGCGCACGTCGGGATTGAAGCGCGGCGGCAGGCCGAAGTGCAGGATCCAGTTCAACCGCGCGCCGAGCAGCACGATCAGGTCCGCGTTCTGCAGCGCGTAGGTGCGCGCGGCGGCGGTCGAGAGTTCGTGGTCGTCGGGGATCACGCCCTTACCCATCGGCGTCGCCAGGTACGGCAGGCGGGTGCGGTCGATGAAGTCACGCACCTCGTGCTCCGCCCGCGCCCAGGCCATGCCCTTGCCGACGATCACCAGCGGGTTATTGGCCGACTTCACCGCGGCGAGCGCAGCGTCGATGTCTGCCTGCGGCACCGAGGGGCGCGGCGGGTCCGAGACCGTCGCCGCGGTCACGACGCGGGAGGCGTCGATCTCCTCGTTGAGGATGTCGTCCGGCAAGTCGAGGTACGAAGCGCCAGGGCGGCCGTGCAGCGAATTGCGCACGGCCTGCTCGACGTAGAACGGGATGCGAGCCGCATCCTCGACGGCGTGGGCGTACTTGCTGACCAGGCTGGCGATCTGGACCTGGTTCTCTTCCTGGAAGGCGCCCATGCCGTTGTGGTACGTCGCCGATGCGCCACCGATCAGGATCATCGGCCAGCGGTTCGACTCTGCGTTCGCCAGCCCGGCCAGCGCGTGGATCACGCCGGGGCCGGAGACGACGCAACAGCCCTGCGGACGGCCGGTCAGGTAGCCCGCGGCCTGCGCCGCGTACGAGGCCGCCTGCTCGTTCCTCATGCCGGTGTAGGTGATGCCTTCGCGCTGCAGGGCGGAGGCGAACTGCGAGATCGGAAATCCGACGACGCCGAACATGTAGTCGACGCCCTGCTGCTTCAGGCTCCTCGCGAGGATCGTCGCCCCGTCGATCTTGTCGCCGGCCGTTTCCGTGGTCATCGTTCCCCCTCTGCTGGAGCGCCCAGGCTCCCGCTCTCGTTGCTGAACCCCCGCCGTGCCTGACCCGCGGTCTAGCCGGCGATGACGGTGTCGCTCTGGCGCGACCGTGAATATACGACAGCCTGCCGGTGCAGTTCCTCG
>JASLOV010000165.1 GCA_030745285.1 Dehalococcoidia bacterium
GCTTCACCACCAGGTCGATCTGCTCCAGCAGCAGCCGGGCCCGGTCCGCCTGCGCGGGGTCCTGCATCACGGCGGCGATGCTGCCCATCACCAACGTCTCATCGATGAACTCGGCCAGCGGCGACACGCGCAACTCGTCCGCCTCGCCGGTCTCATCCATGAAGTCGACGAGTCCGCCGAACCCGGAACCGACGTTGCCGAGGAACGCGAAAACATGCCCGTCCGCGCATTCGTAGACGCCGAGGCCCGGCATGGTGAAGCCCATGCGCGGGCTCTCGCCTCTTCGCTTGATCGAGTAGCCGAGGATGTCCGCGGTGGGCATCGCGTTGTGCTGCGCGATCGAGAGTGCTTCCTGCATCGACACCTCCACCAGTTGCCCCTCGCCCGACCGGTCGCGGTGATGCAACGCGGTCAGGATGCCGGCCGCGGCCGTGATCGACGCACCGCGATATCCCTGAATGTCGCCCAGCCGCTCCGGTGGCTCGCCCGGGTAGCCCCCCAGCGCCATCACGCCGGAAGCCGCGAGTCCGATGATGTCGGAGTACGCCCAGCCGGCCCGCGGGCCGCTGAGCCCCCACCCCGTGATCGAAGCGCGGATCAGGTCGGGGCGAACCCGCGAGAGTCGCTCGTGCCCGAGCCCGTCGGGAGCTTCTCCGGGCCGCCACGATTCGATCAGGATGTCAGCGGTGGCGACCAGCCGGCCGAGCCGCTCCCGGCCGGTGGGGGCGGAGAGGTCCAGGGAGACTCCGCGCTTGCTGGCGTTCAACAGCAGGAACGTGAGGCTGTTCTCGGGCGCGCCCACCGTTGAAAGGAAGGGAGGCCAGTGGCGCACCGGGTCGCCCTCCGGCGGCTCCACCTTGATCACATCGGCCCCGAGATCGGCCAGCAGCCTTCCGGCATAGTGCCCGATGGGCCCGGAGACTTCGACTACACGAAGGTCGGCGAGTGGCGCGCTCACGCGCCGATTCTGGAGCCCCGCCCTGCGGCAAGTCAAAGACGGTGTTGGTCTGCGTGGATTCCGGCGCGCGGCATGCTGCCGCCGGCGCGGGCGCTGCGGGGAGGCTCGCGGTCCGCGGGCGCGCCACAGATGCTCGGTAGGCCGAGACGTCCATCTCCGGCAGCATTCCGGTGACCGCGAAGACTGACGCACCCTGCGTCGTCTTCATCGACGCCGGCCTTGCACAGTCCGACGATGGCAATCGGACCCGGCCAACCTCATCGCAGGCGAGTGCAGAAGCCGTCGCTCCAGTTTCGTGGCGCTGTCGAGTCGTGAGTAGGATCGCGCCAGGTGGACGCGATAGAAGGTCGCCAGGGTGTCGAGCAGCACGTTCCAGGCGCTCGCGAGCCCGATCGTGGACGCGGAGCCGTACCTGACTCTCACCGGCACCTCCCGCATGACACGAAAACCACGATTGCTCTCCACCACCAGCAACTCAACGTCGAAGGCGAATCGCTTCACGAACAGGAGCGGGGCGACAGCCTGCACGACTTCGGCCTTGAACAGCTTCAGGCCGGTCTGCGTGTCCCGGATGCCCGGGCGAAACAGCACCCGGGTCAACAACTGGTACGTGAGGCTGTATGCGCGGCGGAGCGGTGGATATTCGACCTGCGAGTCTGGATGACGCTTGCTCCCGGCGACCACGTCCGCGTCCTCGGCGGCCTGCACCCGCAAAGCCTCGAGCCACCCCTCCGGGTCGATGTCGCCACCGCAGTCCATGAAGCCGATCAGCCGTCCGCGGGCGCGCAGCATCCCGGTGACAACCGCGTAACCCTTTCCCTGATTTCGCGGGGTAGTGCCAGACGTGCACGCGGGACGAAGTCAGGTCTCTCGCTGCCTCAAGCGTTGCTGTGTCTCCGTCGACGACCACAAGGATCTCGTAGTCAGGCTGACACTCGTCGAGTACCGCGCACAGCGCGCGAATGTCCTGTGCGAGCGTCGCCTCGCTCGCATACGCAGGGACAACCACTGAGAGTTCCGGGCCGGATCCTGGCATAGCGCCAGCAAGTATGGCACTGCGCCGTCGACCGGACAGCGCCCCGGCGGACACACCACCCCGTGAAGTGGGTGAACCGCCCCGGAGCCTGCCCCGCCTTCCCGGGCCCTGCCCGGGAAGGCTTCAGGTCGCGGGTGGAGGGTGTGTGGCGACCGGACAGGTCTCGTCGGCACCGTCGGCGACCTGGAGTCTGACGGAGCCGAGCCGCGACGTTCGTCTCAGCCGACCTCTCCCCGCTTCCTCTCGGCCCGCTCGCGCGTCAGACGCTCCATCGAGAGCGGCACGAGGTTCGGGTTCGTGACCTCGAACCGCCCTCCCTCGCCGTCGCTGACGTAGTCGACGGTCGCGCCGCGCAGCAACGAGGCGTGGAGCGCGGCGACCGCGATCGTGACGCCGCCATCGTCGAAGACCAGGTCGCCGTCCTCGGACTCGTCGGAGAGCGAGACGATGTGGCGGGGCCGGCCCCGCTTCTCGATTGCGACGCGCAGCATGATTCCGGCGACGCCCGCGATCAGCTCGCGCACGCGCTCGGCGGTGGCCGGCGTGAGGGTGATGAGCGGGCCGTCCGAGGCTCCCTCACCGCGAACGGTTTCGCCGGGGGGATCGCTCTCGGTCGCGTCGGGCATCGAGCGATCGCTACGCCGGTGCCTGGAAGGAGCGCGTCATCTTGTCGACAAGTGAATTGAGGTCGCGCACATAGCGCTCAATCACCTCGACATCGTCCGGGGTGACGTGAGCGTAGCGGCGCTGCATATCGAGGTAGGCACGGAGCTGTTCCGGCATCTTCGACTCATTGTAGTCGTGCGTGCGGCGGAAGCCGGTGCCGTCCGCCCACTCCCAGAGCGGCCAGATGCCGCAGTCCGTGCCCAGCTTGGTGATGGAGAACGAGTCCTGGTCGTCGTAGCCCCAGGAGAGCGTGCAGGGCGCAAAGACCTGGATGAAGGCGGGCAGGTTGTCCAGCGCCGTGTTCACCTTGCGCTCGAAGTCGCGGAAGAACGCCGGTGAGGCGGTGGCGGTGTAGTGCGCGCCGCTGAACTTCACCATCATCGCAGGCTGCTTGCGTGGTTGTACCCGCCCGTTCGGGCCGCCGATACGGCCGTTCTCGCGCGTGCTGACCTTCGCGAACATGTCGGTCATGCCGGTGGCGTGGGTCCCGCTGGCGGCGAACGACTGGTTGTCGCAGACGACGTGCAGGTACGGGGCGCCGTACTGGAAGCCGCCGGAGAGGTCGTCCATCCCCATGTCGATCTGCCCGTCGCCGTCTATCACCACCAGCGGGCGGTCGATGCCGCGCATCTCCATCGCGGCGTGCATGCCAACGGCGCCGCTGTCGTGCGTGCCGATGCCGCTGCGGTGCATGATGTCGCGCCCGATGCCGCAGCCCTGGCCGAAGATGATCGGGTCCTGCCCGCGCTCCTCGCAGACCTGGAAGACGAGCTCCATCACCAGCTTTGTGGTCAGGTTCGAGGGGCAGCCGGGACACTGCCCCGCATCGATGTTCTTGTGCGGACGGGCGTCCTTCGTCTCAAGGATCATCTTCATCGGCTGGCTCCTGCTTCGGTTCTGAGCGGCGGCGTTCCGCGCTCTACGTCGTCTATGTCATGTTCCTCGACCGCCTCAGTCAGCGACGGTTTCCATTCTCCAGGAGAGTTCGTCCACCGCCGCCGGATCCTCGATCGCCGCGAAGGCCTCGTCCACCAGTTCCTCCGCGTCGCGGGAGGAGAAGTTCCGCCCGGCAAGCGCGACCACGCGCCCGAGCACGGCGGGCCGGCCGGGGTGCGAGTACAGCGCAGATCGTAACTCGTGGAAGAGCGTGTGCACGGGGTTGCGGTCGAAGGCCATCACCACCCGGGCGTCTCCGACCGCCTCGGCGATCGCTTCGCTCGGGAACGGTCGCAGCGTACGCACCTTGATCACGCCGACGCGCTTGCCCTGCTCGCGCATCGCGTCGGCGGCCTGTCGGCCACGCGTCGCCATGTTCGCGAGGCCGACGAGAATCACCTCGGCGTCTTCCGTCCGGTAGCTCTCGATCAGTCCGCCGTAGCCGCGGCCGACGACCTCCACGTAGCGTTCGTGCGCCTCCGTGATCGCCTGCTTCGCGACGACGTTGAGCGTGTGGTCGATGGCGTAGCGCTGCTCGATGTAGCTGGCGCCCTCGCCGCCGCTGCGGCTGGCGTTGCTGTAGAACTCCTCCATGTCGAGCGTCAGCAGGTCGCGACCCGGCAGCAGCTCGTACGGCGGCAGGAACTCGTCCACCTGCTCCTGCGACGGCACCTCGATCGGCATGGCCGCGTGGGAGACCTCCCAGCCCGGCCAGGTGACGAAGACCGGCAGCTGGATGTCATGGCGCTCCGCGATCCAGTACGCCTGGATCATCGTGTCCAGCACCTCCTGCGCGTTCTCGCAGTAGAACTGAATCCAGTGCGAATCGCGGAAGATGATCGTGTCGTGGTCATCGGTCTGGATGTTCGTCGGCGGCTCCAGCGAGCGGTGCGCCACCCCCACGACGATCGGGACGCGAGCGTATGGGGACCAGATCAGCGGCTGGTAGGCGAACACCAGCCCCTCCGAGTTCGTGCTGAACGTCGACCGCACACCGCTCTGCGTCGCGGTGATCTGCGCATTGATCACGCTGCGCTCGTTCTCGAGGTCGATCACCCGTGCGTCGAGCTGGCCGCGGTTCACCATCTCCACCAGGTGCTCCCCGACCTCATCGGACGGGCCGATCGGGAAGAAGCAGACGACCCCGACGCGGGCGAGACGCGCGCCCTCGGCGGCCGCCTGGTTGCCCGTGCGAATGACCGATTGGGCCTGCTCGGCGGTGGTCATGAGCGCCCCCCCTCGCCGCTGTAATTGATGAACGGTTCCACGGTGATGCCCTCGTAGGTCGGGTTCGTGCGCATCAACTCCTCTTCGTTCGCCATCGACAGCGCGCTGTAGACGCAGACCTCCGCGCAGATGCCGCACCCCCGGCAGAGATCGACGTCGACGCGGTACCCCTGGTGCGGCAGCCCCTTGCGCACGATGAAGCCGGTGTTGTCGGGGCACATCACCTCGCTGATGCACATGTTGTCGCAGCCGCAGAGCTGGTCGTCGGAGACCGGGATCTTCGTGCGCCAGATGTTCGCAGCGCCGCCCCGATACCCCCGGGGCCGTCCCTTGTCCTCGCTGATCAGCACCGGCAGCGGGGGCCGTGAGAGCGGATCGACGCGGTCCTCGGGGCCGCGTGGATGCGGGACCTCCTGCGACGCGCCCACCACTTCTCGCTCGATCCGCACCTCCTCGTAGGCGCGTCGAGCGGCCTCGACGTTCTGCTCCCCGAGACGGCCGGGAAAGCGCTCCTTGACGAGCGCGAGGAAACGGTCGAGCTCGACGACCTCGGTCACGGCGATGTAGGCGCCGGCCATGGTCACGCCGACCGGCGGAGGGTCGCGGCGCAGGATTTCGTTGGTGATCGAATCGGCGTCCACGGTGGCGACGGCGCCGCTGAACTTGTATGGCAGCTCGATCTCGCCCGGCGCCAGCCGGGAGTTGATGATCAGATTGCCGCTGCGCTGGCGGGCGATGGCATCGGTCACGGTCGGGTGCGCGCGGTTGGCGGCGACGCGCAACAGCCCGCTCCAGAACAGCAACACGTCGTCCGGATGAAAGTTTGGCCCGCCCGCGATCGGGCCGGCGGAGGCCTTGAGGTAGGAGACTACCGGGCTGCTCTTCGGCCGTCCGCCGGGTGCCACCTGCGTACGTACCCGCATCCCGTGCTGTTCGAAGAACGCGCGTGCCAGCAGCTGCACGGTTTGCACCGAGCCCTGCCCCGACATGCAGACGAGATTGATCTCTCGCGCCTTCGCGTCGTCGTTGCTCATGGGGTGGGCCTTCCTTGCTGCTCACCGGAGCGCGCCGGACGCCGCCACGGCTCCGCCGGCACGATGTGCTCCGCGTCCAGGCTCTCAATTTCCGGCTGCGACATGCCGAGCAGGTCGCGCAGGAGGGCTACTCGATGCTCCGCGAACATCGGACCGCCCGCCGCCGGCAGATCCTGTCCGTCCAGCTTGAGCCTCGGTCCAGCGTACGGCTTCGTGCCCGCCTCGGCGTGGGGCAGCTCACGGAAGAACCGCCGCGAGGCGAGCTGGTCATCGGCCAGCAGGTCGCTGACGGACTGCGCCGCCGCCGCCGGGACGCCACGGCGTTGCAGCTCCGCCTCCGCCTCCGCCTTCGTGCGCGCCGCCGCCCACTCGCCGATCGCCGCGTCGATCTGCTCGCGGCGATCCCGCCGCGCATCGACGCCGTCCAGCGCAGTGTTGGCGGCCATCTCTGGTCGTCCGATCACGTCGCAGAGTGCCCGCCACTGCTCGACGTTCGTCACCGCGATCGCGATCCATTCGTCCTCGCCGGCGCAGCGGTAGACGTCGTGCGGCGAGTACGCCTCCGAGTCGTTGCCGTGCCGCGTGGGGACCTCGCCGGTCGCTCGATACTCGATCACGCGCGGCGTGAAGCAGGCCGCCATTGCGCGCAGCAGCGAGGTCTTCATGTGCTGGCCGTTGCCGGTGCGCCGCTGCCGGTACAGCGCCACCAGCAGCCCGCTCGCCATTGAGAGCCCCGCCTGCGGGTCGGGGTGGTCGACGCCGGAACGCTGCGGATGGCTCCCCTCGTAGCCGGTCACGGAGAACAGCCCGGACATCGGCTCCACGGCGACGCCGTAGCCGCGGTAGCCGGAGTACGGCCCGCTGTGCCCGTAGCCACCGTTCGAACCGAGGATGATCGCCGGGTTGGCCTCTCGCAGCGTCTCGAATCCGAGGCCCAGCGCCTCCATGACCCCGGGGCGATAGTTCTCCACCACGATCTGACTCTGCGCGACGAGCCCCAGCAGCACCTCGCGCCCGCGCGGCACCGAGAGGTCGATCGCGATCGCCCGCTTCCCGCGGTTCAGGTGGTTGAAGATCGACGAGAGATTGTACGGACGGTCCGTCACGATCGAGGGGTCGGAGGCCGCGCCCTCCACCTCGCGGAATCCGCCCATGCGCAGGCCTTCGCCGGCCGGTTCCTCCACCTTGATCACGTCTGCGCCGAGTTCCGCGAGGAAGGCCGTGCAGCTCGGCCCGGCCCAGGCACGCGTCAGGTCAACGACCCGCACGCCGTCGAGCGGCAGCTCCTCGCGCGCCGCAACGCTACCCGTCCGCCGGATGGTCGTTGCCTGTGTCATCTGACGCTCCCGTTGCGGCCGGCCGGCCCTTCGAGGAAGGCCTCCGTGTCCGCGCCAAGCGAGGGGGCGGGGGCGCTGCGGGTCGCCGTCTCGCTGAATGTGTACGGCAGGTCCGCGGTCGCGACGGGGCCGAGTGCCGGGTGCTCGAGGGTTCGGAAGAAGCCCTCCGATCCGAGCTGCGGGCAGTCGGCAACCTCGGCGGCGTCACGGACGTAGCCCCACGCCAGCCCCTCGGCCTGGCCGAGTTCGAAGATCTCCTTGCGATCGTGATCGAGCAGCCATGGGAGCAACATTGCCTCCATCTCGTCGCGGTGGTCTTGCCGGCTCTGCGCGGTGGCGAAGCGCTCGTCGGCCAGCTCCGGGATGCCGGTGATCGTGGCCGCCTGCGGCCAGCGGTTGGCCGGCCCGGCCAGGATCGCGGCATAGCCGTCGCGGCAGGGGAAGATGCCCCACGGGTAGCCCTTGTCATTGAGGTTTCCCAGCCGCGTCGCTAGGTAGTCACGCGAGATCAGGAACGAGAGCTGGAACTCGGTCATCGCCGCGCCCACCTCGGTGATCGCCAGGTCGATGTAGGCGCCGCGACCGCGCGCGTCCCGCCGCAGCAGCGCCGCCATCGCCGCAGCGAAGGCGGCCTGCCCGGCGGCGAACTCCGCCATCGGCAGGCCCACCTGCAGCGGTTCGCGGTCGACCTCGCCGGTGAGGTACAACAGCCCGCCCGCCGCGTACTCCGTCAGTTCGGTGCCCCGGTAGTCCCGCTTCGGCCCGGTCATGCCGTACGGCGTCACCGACGTGGCCACGAGCGCGGGGTGCGCGGCCGCGAGCGCCTCCCGATCGAGCGCCAGGCTCGCCGCCTCGGTCGCCGAGCGCGAGACGAGCAGGATGTCAGCCTGATCGAGTGCCGCTGCCAGTGCATCGCGCCCGGCGGCGTTCTCCTCGAGCGCCACGGAGCGCTTGCCCTCGTTCAGATAGAGCCACGGCACGCTGCTCTCGGTGCGATCGTTCTCGTCGAGGAACGGTCCGAGCGAGCGAGTGACGTCGCCCGTCTCGGGGGGTTCGATCTTCCAGACTTCGGCGCCCAGCGCGGCGAACTGCCTGCCCGCCCACGGGCCGGCGACGTTGTCGGTCAGCTCGACCACCGTCAGCTCCTCCAGCGGCA
This sequence comes from Dehalococcoidia bacterium, assembly GCA_030745285.1. Taxonomy (GTDB): domain Bacteria; phylum Chloroflexota; class Dehalococcoidia; order UBA2979; family UBA2979; genus SHYR01. The sequence continues at coordinate 8,351 of JASLOV010000165.1, forward strand.
GCTCCTCCGCCCGTGGCTCGACCGACTCGCTGACCGCCGCCGTGCTCACGACTGCCCCTCCAGGAACTCGCGCGCGCCCCGGCCGGACTCCCCGGCGAGGCCACCGATGGTGCGGGCGGCCGCAATGTACTGGAGCGTGTCGTCCATCGAAGACTGCAGCCCGAGGTATGTGGCGCGCTTGGCGAGCCCGAATGCGGTGGCAGGGAGCCCCGCCAGGGAGCCGGCCAGTTCGGTGGCACGCTCCATCAGCGCATCGGACTCTTCGATGCTCGTGACGAGCCCCCAGCTCTCTGCCTCCTCTGCGTCCAGCCGGCGTCCGGTCGCCATCAAATCGAGCGCCCGCCCGAGGCCGACCACACGCGGCAGCAGCCAGCTCTCCAGCGCAGGGACGATGCCGCGGTGGACGTGCAGTTCCTGGAACGTCGCGGCGGCCGAGGCGACGCGCATGTCGCAGCTCAGCGCGATCGCGAAGCCGCCTCCGGCGACGACGCCGTTGATCGCGCCCAGCACCGGTTTGTCGAGCCGCAGAATCGTCTGCGCGATGCGGTTCTGTCCTGAGGCGCCGACGCCCGGTCCACGCCGCGACCCGGAGCCCGAAGCGACCTCGCTGAAGTCGTGCCCGGAGCAAAATCCCCGCCCGGCGCCGGTGATGACCAGCGCGCCGACGGTGTCGAGTTGCTCGCCCACGCGGAGCGCCTCGATCACGGCGTCCTCCATCGGCCCGTCGAAGGCGTTGAGCTTCTCCGGCCGGTTGAGCGTAATCGTGCGGACGTTGTCCGCATCGTCGATGAGGACGCTGGCGGATGCAGGTTCAGGCACGAGTCGATCCTCTCAATCTTGGGTCGAGCATATCGCGGAGCGCGTCGCCGAACATGTTGAAGCTGTACACCGTCAAGAAGATGAGGAGCCCGGGGAAGATCGCGGCGTGTGGACCGACCACCAGATAGTTGCGTGCGTCGCTGAGCATGCGCCCCCAGCTCGGCGTCGGCGGCTGCACGCCATAGCCGAGGAACGAGAGGCTGGACTCAACCAGCACGGCGCCGCCGACGGTCAACGACATCGAGACGAGCACGATCGCGAAGACGTTGGGCAGGAGGTGGCGCGTCATGATCCTCACGTGCCCCGCGCCCACGGAGTGAGCGGCCTCGATGAACTGGTTCTCCTTCGTTGAGAGCGTCTGCCCACGGATCGTGCGTTGCCCGCCTCCGAACGCGATCAGCAGCCCGATGGAGAGCACGATCGCGGGGATGTCGCCGCCGACTCGGCTGCGCAGCGAGGTGACGAAGATGATGATGAACAGCAAGCCGGGCAGCGCGATCACCACGTCGATCAAGCGCTGGAACAGCAAGTCGAGCCAGCCACCGAAGTAGGCT
>JASLOV010000166.1 GCA_030745285.1 Dehalococcoidia bacterium
CCGGAGCGGATGTAGCGGGCTAGGCGAGGGCCTCGCAGTTGGCGACCGGCACGGCGACGGTGCCACCCTGAGTTCGTCGCACCCGCACGCAGGCGGCGGGAGATCCAGAGGCGGCGCGGGCAACGTCGGGCGCTGGGCCGATCACAACGCCCTCCTCGCCAGCATCAGGCCCGGCGACGATCCGCACCGGCAGGCCGTGTGCGTGGAGTTCGCTCACGATGCGCTCTGACTCGCCCGGCGGCAGCACCACCTCGGCGTTCGCGGACTCCGGCGTGGCGCCGGGCGACGCGGCAGCGACAACCGGAGTCGCGGGCCTGGAAGGGGCCGCCGTGGCCACTGTGCCCGTCGCCACCGGCGGGGACGAGCGGCCGGCGCCGAGTTCAGCCGGCGCGGGATCGTCCGAACACGCGGCGAGCATCGCCGCGAGCGGCACGAGCGCGACAAGCGCCAGCAGATACCTTCGAGGACGCAACGGAAGAGCTGGCCGCAAGGGTGTTGGGGTGGGTGAGGGGATTTGAACCCCCGATCTCCAGGGCCACAACCTGGCGCCTTAGACCGCTAGGCGACACCCACCATGGCGGCAGCCGCAGTGACCGAGTCTAGCATCGCCTGCTGCCTCGGTCACCGCACGGGCGTGCCCGTCGAACTCGTCTCCGAGCCGCCGCGAGAGCGTCCCCCAGCCGAAGGGATCCGTGGCCGGCCCGCCCGGGCCGTACGAGAAGAGCGCCGCGGCTCCGAATGCGGAGAACCCCGCAACACGCGGGGAGAGTCCCGAGTGTGCCGGCGAGCGTCGCCGCCGCCCCCGCGGTCCCGCTCGCTACCCGCCCGCGCTCAGTGCGCGGTAGCCGCCGCTGAAGAACAGTAGCGGGTCACCATCGGGCTGCAACAGCTCGAAGTCGACCACCTCGCCGACCCCGATCGTGTGGTCGCCGCCGTCGTAACGCTCACACGGCCGGCAGTCGAGCCAGCCCAGGGTGCCGTCGAGGATCGGTGAGCCGTTCGCGCCGTCCCGGAACGCGAACCCGCCCATCGCATCGCCGTCTTCACCGCGCCCGGTACGCGCAAGGAAGCTCGAGAGTTCGTCCTGCTGCCGCGAGAGGATGTTGACCGCGAACCCTTCCGCGGCCTGCATCGAGGGATACGCCGATGCCCCCTTGTCGATGCAGACGAGGACCAGCGGTGGGTCAAGCGAGACGGAGCTGAAGGCGTTGGCTGTCATGCCCAGCCCCTCGCCGCTGTCGCGCAGAGTCACGACGGTCACCCCCGTGGCGAATCGCCCTGCCATGTCGCGAAAGAGACGCTGTGTTGAAACGCTCTGGTCAGCCATAGGAATCGCCCCCCTTGCAGCCCCGGGTAGCCCCTCCGTAGTCGGGGCGCGATCGTAGCACGCGTAGGCGGAGCCCCGGCCTGCGCCCCACCTGCCCGCGGCGCTATACTCGCGCCCGCCCCAAGCCGCGGGGCCGCGCAGCAAGGAAGCCACATGCCGACCGTCCAGGCGAACGGGATCACCCAGCGTTACCGGTTCACCGGCGACAGCGACCCCGCCGCGCGCGCCATGGTCTGGGTGCACGGCATCGGCGGGTCGCTCGACTACTGGACGGAGCTGCTCCCCAGCTTCCGCGGCTTCCGCCACCTCAGCTACGACGTGCGCGGCATGGGCGAGTCCGAAGGGACCGAGGGCGCCGTCTCGCTTGAGACCTGGGCCGCCGACCTCTCCGCACTGATGCAGGCGCTCGACATCGAGAGCGCGATCATCGGCGGCACCTCGATGGGCGGGGCGATCTCGCAGCGCTTCGCCATCGACCACCCGGAGCAGACGGACGCCCTGTTGCTGCTCTCCACATCGAGCCGTGTGGGGGCAGCGGCGGAACAGAACTGGCTGAAGCAGGCCGACGATACCGAGGCCGGCGGACAGCCCCGGCTTGCGGCCGCGCAACGCGCGGTGGCGAAGTACAACATGGACGACGAGCTGCGGAACGTCACCGTCCCGACGCTGATCATTGTCGGCGACGCCGACCGGACGACCCCGGCCGGCGGCTCCGTGATCATCTCACGCTGCATCGTGGGCTCAGAGCTGGAGATCTACCCGGGCATCGGCCACAGCGCGCTCAAGGAGGAGCCCAAGGCCGTCGCCCGCGTCGACGGCTGGCTCGCCCAGTTCCGCTAGGCCGTTCCGCCGGCAGTTCCGCCAGCCCCCGGGCCACCCCGCTCTCACCGTTGCTCACCCTGAGCTCGTCGAAGGGTGGGGGCCTCGGCATATCAGGCCGAATCAGTGTCCAGTGGCGACGCTCACGCCCTGGGGCAGGCTTACCCGTACACTGCAATCTCAACCCGATTCCCACCCCGCCCCCGGAGGTCCCCTCATGCAGTGTCCGCGCGACGGCATCGATCTGATCGAAGAGCACCTGCACGGCATCGAGGTCGACCATTGCCCCACGTGCAACGGCCGCTGGCTCGACCACCACGAACTCGACGAGCTCGAGGCGACGAAGGCCAGCGACGAGGAACGTCGCGGCATGGTCCAGTACGCCCAGCGCGAATCTGAGCTGAAGTGCCCGGTCTGCGGCGAAGTCATGCTCGCGTTCAACTACCGCGCCTACGACCTGGAACTGGACACCTGCGAGCAGGAGCACGGCTTCTGGCTCGATGCCGGTGAGGCCGGCGAGGTCCGCGACGTCGTCGACGAACGCGTGCGCGGCCTAGAACGCGCCGCCTCCGCGGAGGAGTCGTGGGGGAAGTTCCTGGACAACCTCGGCAGCGGCGGCGGCGGCGGGATGTGGAGCGGCCTCCGCGGCTTCTTCGGGGGCCGTCGCCGCTAACCCCGACTCCCTCGCACGCCTGGCTGACGCCCGACGGGGTGCCCGCGAGATGGCGCGCCACACCCGGGAGCGCCTCGCGCGCTGGCGCGCCGCAAGACCCGGGACGGCCGCCCCGTGTCGCAGTTCGCCCACCCGCAGCCGCCCTGCGACCACTCGTGCCGGGACTCGCTCATGCCCGGGCAAGCCACCTCAGACTGGTGGCGGCTGCCCGTGGCCGATCAGCGGCTACCTCGCCGCTACTTCGCTTCCTGCGCGAACGACCACGACGACGCCTCGCTCAGCCTCAGGAAGAGGACGTCGAACCGCGACAGCGTGTTCAGCGTTCTCGTGAAGGCCGGCGCGCCGGGCGTGTACGAAAGCCAGGTCGCGGTCGCGGCGTTGAGCGAGAACGCCGTCTCCAGACCGTCGATGCCCGCCAGCACGGTCGCGACGTCTCCGCCGATGCCGGTGTACGAGACGAGGTTCGCGCCCGCAGTGAGCGCGACCGTGCGAGTCGCGCCGGTGCGCGGCAACAGGTCAATCTGGCTCAACGTACTTTCCGCGGTCGTCTTGACGAGCATGGCGTCGCCCGCATCGAGCGTCGAGAAGTCGTTGATGAACGCCGGGCGCCCGGGTGCGAAGCTCGTCCACTTCTGCGTGGCCGAGTCGAACTGCCAGATCGCCTCGAGACCATCGCCGATCTCCGTGGCCAGCGTCGAGGCGCTCGTCCCGGACGCGCCCACAAAGGTCACAGGCGTCAGCCCGACCTCAATGCCCACCACCGAGCCGGGCAGGAAGAAGTCGGTGGTCCAGTCGGCCACTTCCGCGGGGAGCGTCGCGTCGACGTTCGCGAGGATCATGTCGCTGGCGGAGGCGGCGACATCGAAGATCGAGCCGACCGGTGGGGAGTCCCACCCCGCCGTGAACTGGAAGTCCTCCGGCACGATCGCCTCGCCGTTCGCCCCGAGGTTGACGAGGCGAGCGCCAGGCTGGAGGCCAAGGCTGATCGCCACGGTGTCTCCCAGCACCGTCTCTATCAGCGCCTGCTGCGCCATCGCGCTGAAGCCCACGATGAACTGCTCGGACTCGCCAAGCCCCATGCCCGGCAGGATGAACCGGCCGAACAGCGGCAGTGAGCCGATGCTCCCGAACGCCGCGGTCAGACCCCCTCCCTCAACCTCGTTGCCGGTCAGTCCGTTCGGACCGAAGAGGTCCTGGAACGGGAAGTTCGGCGGAGCACCACCCTGGTCACCGCCCAGACCGCTCGAAATCGCGTCGTGGACGGCGCTGTCGACCGCGTCATGCCCGCCGCTGAGTGCTGGCGTGTGCAGCCCGCTGAGGTTCGGGTTGTGCCCGTCGCTCACCGTCGCGTCGTGCGCCCCGCTGGCGACCGGGTTGTGCAGATCGCTCACCGCGGCGTTGTGCCCGGCGCTGGCCACGGGCTCATGCGCGTCGCTGACGGTCGCGCTGTGCGCCCCGCTGAGCACCGGGTCATGCAGGCCGCTCTGCGCCGCGTCATGCTGACCGCTCGCTGCCGCAGCGTGGAGGTTGCTCACCGCCGCCCCGTGACCGCCGTCGCTTGCCGCCGCACTGTGCAGGCTACTAACCGTCGGCTCGTGGCCGCCACTCTGCGCCGCCGTGTGGGCGCCGCTGAGGTTCGGGTCATGCGCCTCGCTCAGAACCGCTTCGTGGGCCGCGCTCCCGACCGGGTCGTGCAGGCCGCTGACGGCCGCCGTGTGCCCACCGCTGAGCACGGCGTCATGCAACTGGCTGACCGCCGCACCGTGCGCCCCACTGGCAATCGGGTCGTGCGCGCCACTGACGGCGGCGACGTGCAGCCCGCTCTCGAACGCGGTGTGTACGTCGCTGACGGCCGGCGAGTGCGCGCCGCTCAACTGCGCGTTGTGCACGCCGCTCACGAAGGCATCGTGGGCCGAACTGGCCGTCGCATCGTGGTTGTCACTCTGCGCCGGGTCGTGGATCGCGCTGATGAACGCGTCGTGCTCGGTCTCCTGCACGCCGCTCAACGTCGGGGCATGGCTGCCGCTGGCGGCCGCTGAGTGCGCCCCGCTCAGGTTCGGGTCGTGAGCGACGCTCAGGCTCGCCTCGTGGTGCCCGCTCGCGAACGGGTTGTGAGCAGCGCTGACCGTCTGGTCGTGCCCGCCGCTCACCGTCGGGTCATGCCCGCCACTGAGGGTCTCGTTGTGCGCCCCGCTCCTCATGGGGTCGTGCGCGCCACTGACCACCGCCGTGTGCGCCCCGCTCGGAATGGGGTCGTGCGCCCCGCTGATGGCGGGCGTGTGCTGGTCGCTTTGGGCCGGGTCGTGAAGCCCGCTCACCACCGAGGCGTGCTCCCCGCCGCTCTGCAACGGGTCGTGCAGACCGCTGGCGTTCGGGTTGTGCCCGCTGCTGCTCACGCCTGGGTCATGCTGGCCCGAGGCGAACGGATCGTGCGCCCCGCTGATGCTTGCATCATGCGCGCCGCTCTGCGCCGGCGAGTGCAGGCCACTGAGATCGGGGTCGTGCGCGCCGCTGACGAACGGCTCGTGCGCTCCGCTGACGCTGGCGTCGTGCCCGCCGCTCTGGAACGGGTTGTGCGCCCCGCTAACGCTGGGGTCGTGCCCGCCGCTCTGGAACGGGTTGTGCGCCCCGCTGATCGTGGCGTCGTGCGCGTCGCTGATGGCAGCGGCGTGGAAGCCGCTCACGTCGGCGCCGTGCTGGCCGCCGCTGGCGGCCGGGTCGTGCAGTCCGCTCTTGAACGGATCGTGCCCGCCACTCGCGGTCGGGTCG
>JASLOV010000167.1 GCA_030745285.1 Dehalococcoidia bacterium
GCATCGCCGGCGCGGGCGTGCTCGCCGGCGTGCTGAACACCGGGGGCGGTTCCCTGCCTGCGGTCGGCTCGTTCCATGTGGTGATGCTGCTGGTGCTCGCGATGGCCGTCGCCGGGATGGCCGCAGCGACTTTCGTGCACCGCTTCCCGGCGGCGGTCGCGCTGGCAGACCCGCCGCCGCGGACGGACGGCCTCGCTGCGGCGCGCGACTGAGTCGCGAGGCCCGGGGCCCGTGAGACCGGGCCGCGCTACGCCATCGAGTAGCCGCCCGAGACGCTGATCGTCTGACCGGTCACCCACGCCGCATCATCGGAGGCTAGGAACGCCACCGCCCCGGCCACGTCCGACGGCTGCCCGAGCGGCGGCTCGCTCTCGCCTCGGTAGAGCGGGTAGACGGAGCGCAGCTCACCGGCCCGCTGACCGAATGACTCGGCCATCTCGGGCGAATTCATCGTCAGGCCGGGGGCGACGCAGTTGACGGTGATGTTGTAGCGACCGTACTCGCGGGCGATCGCCTTGCTGAAGCCGATCACCCCCGCCTTCGCGCCCGAGTACACTGCCTGCCGCTTCTCGCCCACACGGCCGGCGTCCGAGGCGATGCTGACGATACGGCCGCCGCCCTGGTCGACCATGTGCGGCAACGCGACGCGCGTGCAGTGGACGACGCCGAAGAAGCAGACGTCCACTTCCTTCCGCCACTCCTCGGGCGTGCTCTCCAGGAAGAACTTCGGGAACCAGATGCCGGCGTCGTTGATGAGGATGTCCAGCGCCCCGCGGTCTGCGACCGTCTCGTCGATCACGTGCTGCACGCGCTCCAGGTCGGTGACGTCCATCTCCACCGCGTGCGCCCGCCCGCTCCCAACCGCCTCGCCGATCTCCTCGGCAACCTCGCCGGCGGTCTCGCCGTTGAGGTCGGTGGCGACGACGTAAGCGCCACGGTCCGCCAGCTTGAGCGCAATCTGCCTGCCGATTCCGTGGCCGGAGCCGGTTACCAGCGCCGTCTTCCCCTCCAACCGCTCATCCGCGTTCGCCATGACTGCACCTTCCTTCGCCGTGCGTCCTGGGGTGCGCACGATCCCGCGCGCACCCTGCATCACGCCGCCGGCTCTGAGCGAAGCGGCGCCTGCCGAGTATGCGCCTGCGCGTCCACGGGCGTGCGCTCATCGACCAGGCCTTGACGAAGGGCCAGCAGAGGACCCAGCGAGCGAGCCGATCGTCGCTCGATGAACCGGGTCACAGCTCAGCGTACGGAGCCGAAGCTCCGCCTTGGGCCGCGTCACCCAGAAACCCGTTACCCAGAGGCCCGCTTCTCAGAGGCCGGCTTCTCAGAGGCCGGCGAACCTGGCCTTCGTCTCCGAGTCCGCCAGGCTCTCGACGGCCTGCGCGTCGTTGAAGATGCTTCCCGTGCAGCTCGCGACGGTCTGCTCCGCCAGCAGCACTGCGGCCTCGACGTAGCGATCGCGCAACGGGTCAGCTTCGTCCAGCGACGGCGCGTCCTGCTCCCGGGTGAAGAACATGCCGGGCGTGGCCACCGAGCCCACCGGCTTGAGGCAGTTCACCGCGATGCCCTGCTCCTGCACCTCCTCGGCGAGCCGCTCGGTGAAGCCCTCGACTGCGACCTTGCTGACGCCGTACGCCCCGCTGCGCGACATCTCCGCCGCGACTGAGGAGATGTTGATGATGTTGCCCTCGCCACGCTCGGTCATGTGGGGGAGGACCGCCCGCGTACCGTAGAACATGCCGTTGACGTTGATGCGCATCTCAAGGTCCCAGTGCCGCAGCTCGATCGTCGAGCAGTTCCCGGGCGCCTGGATGCCGGCGTTGTTCATGAGCACGTCGACGTGCCCGAAGCGCTCGATCACCCGCTCGACCATCGCCATCACCGACTCGTGCTCGGCGACGTTGCATGCCACCGCGAAGCCCTTGCCGCCGGCTTCGTCGACCATCTTCGCCGTGTCGTGGATCGTGCCCGGCAGGCGCGGATCGCGCACCTGCTCCGTCCGCGCCGCCACCGCCACCGAGGCGCCCTGGCGTCCGTACTCGACGGCGCAGTACTGGCCCAGCCCCCGGCTGGCGCCGGTCACGATGATTACCTTGCCCTCAAGTCTCCCGGCCATCGTCGGTTCCTCCCGCACATCGTCAAACGTGTTCCGCTGGCGGCCCGATCGCACGCCCCACGAGGAGCCCGCCTCAGCCGCGCATGGACCGCGCACGACTATAGATGACGGTGGCGCGAGAGGCTCGGTCGCGGCGTTCGGCGAGAGTCAGGACCGGCTCGGGATCGGGAGCTATGACTCTCCGAGGGCCTGCCGGACGGGCACCTCGCTGCCGATGTAGATCTCGCTGATGCCGTCCAGCTTGCCGCCGCCCGCCGGCGGCAGCAGTCCGGCGCCGGTGGCGGCGGTTCCCCCCGCCGTCCGAGCGACGTGAGCGAGCGGGAAGATCTCGTAGAAGAGGCGAATCTTGCCCTCGGGTCGGGAGACGCTCGCCGGGTAGGCGTAGATGCCGCCCTCCTTCAGGACGCGGTGGAAGTCGGCGACCAGACAGCCGGTGTAGCGGAGCGACCGCCCCTCCCGGATGCGATCCACCGACGCGGCGGTGGCGTCCGACCAGCCCGGGCGAAGCCCTTCGTTCACCGAGTAGATCGGCCCATCAGTCGCCAGGCGGAGGGTGCCGGTCTCGAAGAATTCGGCCAGGTCGGGACCCGCGGTGAACTGGGTTACTTCCGTCGCAGTCGCGATCACGAGCACGGTCTCCCACGAGTAGAGCAGGTAGCCCGCGAAAATGACGTCCGCGAGGCCGCGGCTCTCGTCCCCGGCGGTGACGAAGTCACGCATCACGGCGAAGATCGAGCCGAGCGTGCCGCCCACCGGCGAGTTCTTGGAGCCATCGAGCGGATCGAGTACGACGAGGTACCGCTCCGACAGCGCCTCACGCCCGGCGAGCGGAATGGTCGCCGCCGGCGACTCCTCCGTCGCGACGACAGCGACCGAGGGCACCGCGCCGAGGCGCTCCCGGAAGAGCTCGTCGGTGAACACATCGAGCGAAGATTGCTCGTCCGCGAACCTGTTGGTCGATTCCCCCGCGGGGGCCGGCGCAGCATCCCCCTTCGCCCGCAGATGCGCCGCCACGGTCAGCCCTGTCCGGGCGATCGCAGACATGACTTCCAGCTGCGGCCCGGGCATCGCCTGGCGGGCGAGCACCGCTTGGAGCGCGTCGCCCGAGGGCTCCCGAGACGTCATCGCTGGTCGCCGGTGGCGGGTGTCTCACTCAAGGCGCGGTCAACCTCTTACGTGTCTCTGGCGACGTTCTCGGCTACATCGTGCTGGGCGGGCTCGGCGACTCGGTGCACTCGGTCGAACGATAGGACCCGTGAGCAGGCGAGGCAACTACACCGGTCCCGCAAGGGGCACCCTTTCGCTCCGATGCCGCGTGATAGACTTCGCCGCGCGCGAGGAGGATCCATTGAATCCGGCAATCGGGAAGGTCCCGGCAGATGTCCCGGCGGCGGCGGCGGACACCTATCTCTCCAACCTCAAGACGGCGACTCGCGGCACTGGCCGGCTCTTCCTGTTCGCGGGCGACCAGAAGGTCGAACACCTCAACGACGACTTCTTCGGCGACGGCATCGCCGACGACGACGCGGACCCGGAACACCTCTTCCGCATCGCCTCCGAGGGCGCGATCGGAGCGTTCGCCACCCAGATTGGCCTGCTCGCCCGGTTCGGACTCGACTACCCCGATGTGCCGTACGTCGCGAAGCTCAACGCCAAGACACACCTGCAGCGCCCGGCGGACGCCGATCCGCGCAGCCTCGCCTGGGCGACCGTGGCGGACGCCCTCACCCTGCGCGATCGCGGCCTCCCGATCGTCGGCGTCGGATTCTCTGTCTACCCGGGCAGCGAGTTCGAGAGCGAGCAGTTCGCACAGGCATCCCGCATCTGCATCGACGCCCATCAGGCCGGTCTGCTCGCCATTCTCTGGGCCTACCCCCGCGGTCGAGCCGTCACGGACGAGAAGGACCCGCACGTGATCGCCGGTGCGGCCGGCCTCGGAGCTGCGCTCGGCGCGGACTTCTGCAAGGTCAACTACCCCGGTGGTGCGGCCGAGGACTTCGCGGAAGCGGTACGCGCAGCCGGACGCACGAGGGTGATCTCGGCGGGCGGCGGAAGCGTCGGCGTCGGCGAGTTCCTCGGCACACTGCACGACCAGATTCACATCGCCGGCGCCAGCGGCAACGCCACGGGCCGAAACATCCACCAGAAGGCGCTCGCGGAGGCTGTCCAGATGACGTACGCCGTCGCAGCCGTCACCAACGGTGACTGGAGCGTGGAGGACGCCCTCGCCGTTTACGAGGGCACGAAGACCTACCAGCCGCCAGCCCGCTAGAGCACGCTGACTCGCAAAAGCCCCACTGCCCTCGGAAGGGCAATGGAGCTTCGGCCTAGCCGTCTCCGAACGCTTCCTTCACCCGCGCGAACGCCACATCGGTCACCGCCAGCGTGCGCTCGATGTCCTCGTCGCTGTGTGCCGTCGAGAGGAACCAGTTGTGCGTCGGGTGCAGGTAGACTCCCCGCTTTGCCGCCTCGCTGGTGAACATCATCGCCCTCGGCACCTCCATGCTGGCGGGGTCGTCGCCGAGGAAACTCAGCGCCGGGACCTGGACCGGACCGGACTGCCGGATCGCCGTGCCGTGTGCGTGCGCCTGCGCGTCCAGCCCCTCGCGCAGCAACGTGCCGGCGCGGCCGATGTGGGCAACCCCGTCGGTCTCCTGCAACGTCGTGATCGTCGCGATCGATGCGGCCATCGCGATCGCCGAGAACCAGTACGAGCCGGTCGCGAAGAACCGGCCGGCCGCCTCCTCGAGCTCCCGCCTCGCGACGACACCGGCCAGCGGGTAGCCGTTCGCAATCGCCTTGCAGTAGGCGGAGACGTCCGGCTCCACGCCGTACGAGGCCCAGCTGCCACCCAGGTCCAGGCGGAAGCCCGCGCGCACGTCGTCCAGCACCAGCACCGCACCGGTCGCGTCGCAGAGGTCGCGCACGCCCCGCACGAAGGGCTGGTCCGGCAGGGTCCAGTTTCCGCTGGCGTCGTACTCGACGGCCGAGACGACGACGGCCGCAAGGTCGTCACCGGCGGCGTCCGCCGCTGCGCGCACGCTCGCCAGGTCGTTGTAGGTGTAGGGGAGCTGGAAACCGGCATCGGCCGGTGTCATTCCCGCGGCGCCGCTCATCCAGGTCGATCCCCAGCCGTGGTACGCCCGCTCGCCACGCAGTGCCGTGCTCCGGCCGGTGTGCGCGCGGGCGACCTGCAGGGCGAAGCGGGTCGCGTCCGAGCCGTTCTTCGCGAACCACGCCCAGTCGCCGTGGCCGATCAGGCCGGTCATCAGCTCCGCCAGCTCGACGATGCGCTCGGTGGGCGCGTTGAAGCAGTCGCCCTCCGCCGCCTGGGCGGCGACGGCCCGTTCCACACCGGGGTGGCGATGCCCGAGTACGATCGGGCCGTACGAGCACATGTAGTCGATGTACTCGTTGCCGTCGACGTCCCAGATGTGGCTGCCTTCGCCATGTGAGAAGAACTGGGGGAAGCCCTCGGGCAGCCGCGCGGCGGACTGGTGCCCGTACATCCCGCCCGGCAGCACCCGCGCCGCTCGCGCTCGCAGTGCGGTGTCCTGCTCGTACTCGTTCAGGTGCTCATCGGTAGTGACCATCGGGCGCCGTCCCTTCCGCAACGTCGCGGCTCGCCCCCCCCCGAGCCGGCCATCGAATTGAGACGCGACGAGTTCACGACTCAAGCCGGGTTCGAGGTCGCCGCTCATCCTTCCCTCCCCCGTCTCGCCGATCACGCACGCCTCGCGCCCCCACCCGGGAGCCTGCTCCCTGGGCGCGTCGAGGCCGGCGCGGGGGCGTTAGACGACGACGCCCCCGGTGAACATCCCCTCGCTGGGCGCCATCCGCACCTTGACCTCCGCGATGGTCTCGAGGCTGACATCGAACTTCATCGAGTGATCGGGGCCGATGCCTTCCTCGCGCAGGCAGGCGGGAAGATCATCGTCCTGCACGGTGAAACCGGCGCCTTCGTTGAACGCCCACTCGTCCTGCAGGCACTGCCAGCCCAGGTCCGCGATCTCCTCGCGCGAGACGTCGATGCCGTAGAGCAGGCCGTACGCCTCGCGGACGTCGTCCAGGGTGGGGCTGAGGAACGAACAGAAGCCGGAGGAATCGACGACCGAGTTCGTGATCTGCAGTTCCTGGGAGACTTGAGCGAAGTCCTCCTCTTGCAGCGTGGTGTCCGTGCTCATCCCTGCGGTGTGATCCGCGCCCATGGCGCTGCTCGCATAGGTCACGCCGATCACCTTCAACGGGCGCGGGTCCCACGCCGGCAGCGACTGGCCCTTCACCGCAGGCACGCGCGCGTGCTCGAACGCCCGGCCCACCGAGACCGCGCCGTTGCCCACGATGCGGCCCAGCTCCGTGCCCTCCGCGATCTCGTCGCGGATGATGCGCTTCACCTCCTCGACGTCGCCCCACTCCGCGCGCCCGGCGTCCATCAGCACACCGATCGCCGCGCCCGTCTCGATCGTGTCGAGGCCGACGTCGTCGCAGAGGCGATCGAGTTCGGCGACGTGCTCCCAGCTATCCATGGCGATGTTCGAGCCGAGCAGTGTCAGCGTCTCGAACTCGAGGCCGGACGTCTTGTAGTTCCCGTCGGTGTCGTGAACGATGTTGCTGCACTGCACCACGCATCCCGTCTGGCAAGCATGCATCTTGCCGCCGCGCGTCGCGAAGCTCTCCATGATGCGCGCGCCAGAGAGGTTCTCGACGTCCGGCGACTGGCCCTCGGTTCGGTTCTTGTGCGCGAAGGTGTTCAGCGCGTTCGCCACACCGACGAAGGCGCTCGTGCCCCCCTGGTACATCCGCGGGCCGTTGCGGTAACGCGCGGAGATGTTGCGGTTGAAGGCCCGGAAGTCGTCGGCCGCGGCCGCCTTGCGCACCCGCGCGCTGCCGGGCGTGACCGCCACGTACTTCAGGCCCTTGCTGCCCATCACGGCGCCCAGCCCGCCACGGCCGGCGTGACGGCTGGGGAAGCGGTTGTCGGCATCGGTCGTCGCGATCGAGGCCCCGGTCAGCCGCAGCTCGCCGGCCGGGCCGATGGCGATGAAGGACGAGGTCTTGGCGTGGCGATCCGCCAGCTGCTCGCACATCGCGTAGTTCCACATGGCGCGGAACTCGTCCGCGGGCACAAGCTTCGCGCCACTGGCGGTCACCTCCAGCCCCCATCGCCCCTCGGGGTCCGAGGGCTGCCCGGTGACCACGATCGCGCGGTAGCCGAGCTTCATCAGCTGCTGAGCGGGGTTTCCGCCGGAGTTCGACTCCTTGATGCCGCCCGTCAGCGGGCTCTTCGCGCCGAAGGAGATACGCCCGGAGGTGGGTGCGGAAGAGCCGCCCAGCAGTCCCGGCGCCATCACGAGCACGTTGTCCGGCCCGAGCGGGTCGCAGGCAGCATCACACTCCGTCAGCAGGATGCGGGCCGAGAGCGCCCGTCCGCCGAGCAGCTGCCATTTTTCCGGGTACGGCTCCACGGAGACAGTCTGATCGGTCATGTCGACACGAATGAGCTGGTCGTTCTCGGGTCCGGGCACGCTTGCGTCCTTTCAAAACATTGCCACTATACGGCAGGCCGATTCGCGGCGTGGCCGCGGGGCGGGAACGGCCCCGCCCCACGGCCGCGATGACGGCCGGGACGTACCGCTACGCCCTGCGTCGCCTCCACCGCAGGGCGGCGACTGCGCCCGCCCCGGCGCCGAGCGTGACCGTGCCGCCGATGGCGAGCGCCGAGAGCCCGCCACCGCCCGCGCCGTTCGCGCCGTCCGCTGCCTGTTCCGTCGTGGCGGACGTGGTCGCAGCCGAGGCCGCCGTCCCGCCCGACGGGCTGCTCGTGCGCGGCAGGTCGGGCAGCGTGCTCGGGCCGCCCTCGGCCTCCGGCCAGACGATGGTGACCGGGCCGTCCGGGCCGAGCACGACGACCCGCGGCCCGAGCGCGGCGGCCCCGGCGAGCTCCGGCGCGGTCTGGAGCAGCGTGGCGAACTCGGGCGATCCGACCAGCAGCTCGGGAGCATCGTCGCCCGGCTCCATGCCGTCGCGGTACCAGGTGCCCTCGACGGCGAAGTAGCTGTGGACACCAACGACGCGGGCGGTGTTGCGGTCCGAACCGCCCAGGTCGAACCTGCCGTCACGTAGCGCCTCGAGGTCGGCAGCACCCTCGACGGCGCTCTGGCCGCTGGCCGGCGCAGCGGCGTCGGCATCGCCCACGGCGCGCGCAGCCTCCTGCGGACGGAACGCGAGCTCGGGCTCCTCCGCCAGGTAGGCCGTGAACGGCGTGACGATGCCGCCACGGGTCGTGATCTCCACGATCTCTTCGATCAACGACTCGCGGCTGCCCTCGACGCGCAGTTCCGTGAGGACATCGGCGACGCGGCGTTGCGCCCAGATCTGCGCCACCGCCGGTTCGTCATCGTCTCGACGGGGAAACTCGACCTCGTACTCGAACCGCACCGGACCGGCGATGGAATTGCCCCGCACGACGACGGTCGCCGGGCCGGAGCCATCGTAGCGACCGGTGAGCAGCGCCTGGCTGCCGGCAAAGATGACCGCGATCTCGGCAGGCGCCAGGTTCCAGGTGTCGACGCCCTCGATGCTGATCTCGACGTCGGTCAGCACGGGAGTCGAGACGCGCTCGAAGAGGCGCTGCACCTCCGTGTCGACGCGCTCGTCGGGCGTGACGTAGTGGCTGCTGCCCGCGAAGCGCGAGCTGAGAGCGTCCAGCAGCACGGTATCGACGTCGAAGCCGACGCCGAAAGCGAAGAGCTGCACACGCTCCGCCGCCGCGCCTTCGGCGACGTCCATGATCCCTGCGGGGTCCTCGATCCCGGCGGTGGGGAGGCCGTCCGTGAGGAAGATGACCGCGCTCGAACGTTCGCCTTCCAGCAGGGAGAGCGCGCGCTCGATCACGCCGGAGATGTTCGTGCCGCCGCCGGCTTCGAGGTCACGCACGTAGCCGACGCCGGCGCGGGCCTCGCGAGCCGGGCTCAGGCCGGGGCGGAAGGTGCGAACGCTGCGCGCGAAGCTAACGATCGCGAAGCGGTCCGCGGCGCCCAGGTGGTCGAGGATGTATGCCGCAGCGTCGGCGGCCTGCGCCATCTTCTCGCCCTCCATCGACCCGGAGGTGTCGAGCACGACACGACATCGCGCGGCACGACCTCGTCGACCTCGACGACGGGGGCGAAGAGCAGCGCGAAGTAGCCGTCTTCGCCGGCCAGGCGATGGGCGAGC
>JASLOV010000168.1 GCA_030745285.1 Dehalococcoidia bacterium
AGGCCGTGGTGGACCGCTATGGCCAGCGAGCGCGCAACGCGCTCGAGAGCGTCGGGGCCGACTCATCCAGCGTCGACGCCTGTTGTGAGCCGGCTGCCGATAGCGGGGCGTCTCAGGCGTCCCAGGCGCCGCAGGCGTTGCAGTTCGTCGAGCTCGACGCCTCCAGCGGGGCCGCCGACGCTTGCTGCGGCCCCGACGGCTGCGCGGTCGATGTGACCGACGTGACCGACGTCAGCAATGAGAGTTCGTCCTACGGTGCGGTGCTGTACGACGCGTCCGAGATCGGCGACGTGCCGGAGGCGGCGCAGCTGGCCGCGGCCGGCTGCGGCAACCCCGTCGCCATCGCCGAGATGAGCCACGGCGAAGCCGTGCTCGACCTCGGCTCCGGCGGCGGCATCGATTGCTTCCTCGCCGCGAAGCAGGTCGGTGACGGCGGCGAGGTCTGGGGGCTGGATATGACCCCGGACATGATTCAGCTCGCCCGCCACAACGCAGAGCAGGTGGAGGCGAAGAACGTGCGTTTCCGCCTGGGCGAGATCGAGGACATCCCCTTCGAGGACGCGCACTTCGACGTCGTGATCTCCAACTGCGTGATCAACCTCTCGACGGACAAGCCGCGTGTCTTCAGCGAAGCGTTCCGCGTGCTCGCACCGGGCGGGCGGCTGAAGGTCTCCGACATCGTGCTGACCGCCAAGGCCGCGGAGGATGAGCACCGCAACGTCGACGCGTGGGCGGCCTGCGTCGCGGGTGCGCTGCCGGTCGACGAGTACGTCGGTGGCATTCGCGCGGCCGGCTTTGTCGACGTCACCGCCGAGTACGAAGACTCGGAGAGCGGCATCGTCAGCGCCTACGTCTCGGCGCGTCGCCCCTCGTAAGTCTTTCAGCCCCGACTCCACAGTCGAGACTCGCCAGCCCAGATTCGCTAGCGCTCGCTCGCCGGCTCGCCCGGTGGGCGGGCGCTGAGCAGAATGTGTGGCAGACCGAGCGACCTCCGCTCGCTGGAGATCGTCTCGAACCCCGCCTCGGTGACGGCGCGTTCGGTGTCGCGGTCCAGGCGACAGCCGTCGGCGGGGATGCGCCATAACGGCGTGGCGATGCGCTGGATGACGCTCACCCATCCCCGGTCGGAACGCACGTGCTCGAAGAGGCGTAGTTCTCCGCCCGGGCGCACCACGCGCCGCAGCTCCGCCAGCGCGCGGGCCGGGTCCGGCACGGAGCAGAGTACGAGTGCGGAGACGGCCGCGTCGAAGCTGTCGTGCTCAAACGGCAGATTCATGACGTCGGCGCGTTCCACCGTGACCGAGCCGGGGGCGGCGGCCGCGGCCGCGCGCGCGCTTCAGCATGTGCTCGCTGTAGTCGGTCGCCGTCACCATCGCGGCCGGGTTGTAGTACTCAAACCCTCCGCCGGGGCCGCAGCCGATCTCCAGCACCCGGCCGGTCAGCCCCTCCACGAGGCGACGCCGGTAGCGTTCTGTCGAGCGCCGCATGCGTCCTTCGATGCGGCCGTACAGTGCCGCGAACAGGCGCTTTCTCATGCCGTCACCTCACGATCCGGGCAACCGGCGCACCGCTCGAACGGCGGCGTCGCCGTTTCGATGGCGGCAGCTTGGCGCAAGAGCCGTCGTGCCGTCCACAGCGGCAGCCCGATCACGGAGCACTCGCAGCCGTCGAGCTCCTCGAGGCGTTCGACGGGCGCGAAGTCGCGGTCCTGGATCGCGTACCCACCGGCTTTGTCGAACGGCGAGCCGCCGGCGATGTAGCGCTCGATCTCACCGTCCGAGTACGTGCGCATCTCCACCCGCGTGACGACGTGCTCGACGCGCTCCGGGCGCCCAACGGGTTCGCCCCGGGGTCCCTGGCCGTCGACGACCGCGACGCCCGTGTAGACCTGGTGCGTGCGTCCGCGCAGCGCGCGCAGCATCGACCGGGCCTCGGTCGCGTCCGCCGGTTTGCCCAGCGATTGCCCGTCGAGCACGACGGTCGTGTCGGCTCCCAGCACCGCACTCCCCAGCACCGTGCTCCCCAGCACCGTGCTCCCCGGCAGGAGGGCGGCAACGGCCATCGCCTTGCTCAGTGCCAGCTCCCGCACCATCGCCGCGGGCTCCGTCGAGGAGGCGCGCTCCTCCTCGGTCGACGGCCGCACCTCGAAGCGAGCGCCGAGCGCCGCCAGCAGCTCGCGCCGGCGTGGCGAAGCGGATGCGAGGACGAGGGGGCGGCTCATCGGCGCACTACCGAGGGTTACCCGATGCTACCGGGGTCGTAGCCGGTCGAGCGTCGTCACGCACTCGATGTGCTGCGTCTGCGGGAACATGTCGACCGGCTGTACCTCATCTAGCACAAACCCGCCGTCGACGAGCAGGCGCAGGTCGCGTGAGAGCGTCGCCGGGTCGCAGGAGACGTAAACCAGGCGGCGCACGGCGGATGTCAGCATTGCCTCCACCACCTCGCGTCGCATGCCCGCGCGGGGAGGGTCGATCACGACCACGTCCGGCGCAGGCGAGAGATCGGGCAGCATCTCCTCGACGCGCCCGACCAGCATCGTGACGTTGTCGAGGCCGTCGAGATTCGCTTCGGCATCCGCGCCGGCCGCCGCGGACTCTTCGATCGCCAGCACCAGCGGCACGCTCGGCGCGAGCAGGGCGGCGAAGGTGCCGACGCCGCTGTAGGCGTCGACGGCGACCTCCGGTTTCGCCGCCTCGACGCGCTCGATCACGAGCCGCGCCAGGCGCTCGGCCTGCCGCGTGTTGACCTGGAAGAACGCTGCGGCGGAGATGCGGAAGTCGCGCCCCAGCAGCCGCTCGCTGTACCAGGTCTGCCCGCTCTCCAGGGCCTCGTCGTGGCCGTCGCGCCACTGCAGGGTGGGCTGCACCAGCAGATCGTCGCTCAACTCGCCGGCGCGGATGGCGATCTGTCGCGTCCCCGTGGTCGCGTCCTGCACCGCCTCCAGCACCCCGTTGATGCGGTCCACGGCAATCGGGCAATGCTCGACCCGCAGAAAGCGGTGCGTGCCGCGCTCCATGAAGCCGACGTAGCCCTCCAGCCGGGCCGTGAAGCGCATGTGGTTGCGGTAGGCCCAGGGCTCGTCCATGCCGATCATCTCGCGCAACGGCGGCTGCTCGAACCCGCCGATGCGCTCGAGTTGCTCGCGCACCACCGCCGTCTTCAGCCGCAGCTGCTGTTCGTACTGCACATGCTGGAGCTGGCAGCCTCCGCACCGGCCGAAGTACTGGCAGCGCGGCTCGATGCGGTGCGGTGAAGGCTCGCGCACCGCGGTCGTCCTCGCCTCGAGGAAGCTGGGGTGCTCCTCCGTGACGTGCGCGACGACGTGTTCGCCGGGGAGGCCGTACTCCACGAAGGCGACGCGGCCGTCGGGCGCGTGGCCGACCGCCTTCCCGCCCGGCGCGAAGCCGGTCAGTTCCAGCTCAATCGGGGGCATGTCGGGCGGGTCGTGCCGCCGCCTGCGTCGCTTGCGGCGGCGGGAGCGGCGCGTCTCTGCGGGCGCGACCGGGTCGGGGGGTTGCTCGCTGGTCCGCTCAGTAGTCATGGCGCTGATCGTACGGGTGACTGCGGGCGGGGGACCAGCGGTCGGGCAGGGCGTTGGGGGCGGGAAGGGCGATTGGGGGCGGGCAGGGCGGGCGCGCCGTAGGATCACCGCCGAGGAGGCTGACATGCCCGCACGCCGACCAACTCCGAGTCCCCCGACATCCTCGAAGCGGAAGCCGACGCCGCTGCGCGAGCTTGTTCGGGAGACGGTCTCGATCCCGACCGCCGCCTACCTCGAAGGGGCGGTGGTACGCCACCTCCGCCGCTTTGCGGCGGAACGCGGGCTCGATTGCTCGCTCGATCGGTTCGGCAACGTCCACATCGAATACCGCCGGGGACGGCGGTCTCGCAACCGCCGTCCGCTCGTACTCGGTGCGCACATGGATCACCCCGGATTCGTGGTGACGGCGGTGAAGGGGCGTCGCCTGACGCTCGAGTTCCGCGGCGGCATCTCTGCCGAGTACGGCAAGGGTGAGCAACTACGCATCTACCCCGTGGACGGCTCCGCAGAAAGCCACGACGGCGCCGGAGCCGCGACGGGCGTCGCGCTGGTGACCTCGGTGGAAGGCGTCAGCCGGGTTCGCGGCGGTCCGCGCCGGCTCACCGGCGGGAAGGCGACGCTCGAGCAGGGTGGGACGGCACGGGTCGGCGACCTGGCGCTGTGGGACGTGCCAGAGTGCCGCTTCCGTGGCGAGATCGTGCACGCCCGCCAGTGCGACGACCTGATCGGCGCCGTCTCGGTGCTTGCGACGCTCGATCGCCTCGCCGCTGCGGGCGCCGACGGACATGTCGTCGGGCTGTTCACGCGCGCGGAGGAGGTTGGCCTCTGTGGCGCCTCGGCGGCGGCGCGGGCGCGGCTGCTGCCCGAGGACGCCGTCGCGATCGCGGTGGAAACATCGTCGAAGGCGGCCGGCCGGGCGGACCAGGGGGGCGGCCCGATCATCCGTGTTGGCGACGCGGTGCACATCTTCTCGCCGCGCGTGACCGAGTGGATGACTGCGCTCGCGCAGCAGCTCGCCTGCGATCATGGCGGCTTTGCCTACCAGCGGCGGCTGATGGACGGGGGCACGACGGAGGCGACCTCGTACGACCTCTACGGCTACGAGACCGGCGCGGCCTGCGTCGCGCTGGGCAACTACCACAACGCCGGGCCACGCGGCCGCGTCGCGGCCGAGACCGTGCATCTCGGCGATCTCGAAGGGCTCGTGCAGCTGTTCGGACGGATGGCGGCGGAGATGCCGCGCTTCCAGCGGTCGCTGCCCGCGCTCAAGCGCCGCTTCGACGACCTCGGCCGCGAGGCGGCGCCGCTCCTGCGCAGTACGGCGAAGGCGTTTCGCCAGGGCCCGCCACCGGACAACTCAAGTGCCAGATCGACCCGTCAGATGACGCGCCCGCCGAGTAGCCTCGAGCTGGCCCTCGAGTAGCCGGCGGCGCGGGCCGGGCGGCGCTAGAACTCGCCGACCGCCGGGATCGTCTTCAACTCGGCGATCATCTCCTTGATCTGGTCCACCTCGTCCGGGTTGCGCAGGGTTGCGCCGAAGCCGACCTGCGTGTTGATGCCGGCGTACTTCTCGCGCATGCGGCCCACCAGCTCATCCCAGGTGCCGATCACGCAGAACTCTTCCATCATGTCGTCCGTGATCACATCGACCATCTCGTCCCAGCCGCCGTCGATCGACAGCCGGTGCAGGTGGGCGGCCTCGTCGTCCCAGCCGTGTTGCTTCATCACGCGCGAGTAGGAGCGCGTGGAGGCATAGAACGAGATCTGGCGTCGCGAGGCCTCCTTGGCGCGGGCGACCTCTTCCTCGGTGCGGCCGGTGACGATGAAGCCTCCGCCGGTGATGCGCAGGTCCTTCGGGTTCTTGCCGGCGCGGCGCGCGCCCTCGTGCACGGCTGGCAACAGCACCTCGCGGATGTACTCGAAGGTGCTGAAGCCGTGGATGGCGATGCCATCGCAGACCTCGCCCGCCAGCCGGGCGTTGAACGGGTTGACTGCGGAGATCACGATCTTGATGTCCGGGTGCTCGATCGGGCCGGGGTTGAAGAACGGGCTCGTCAGCTTGTACTGGTAGTACTCGCCCTCGTAATCCGGCTTTGTGCCGTTCTGCCACGAGTCCCAGATCGCGCGGACGCAGTTGATGTAGTCCCGCAGCCGCGGTCCCGGGGGCGCCCACGGGACGGAGAAGCGACGCTCGTTGTGCCCCTTCACTTGCGTGCCCAGCCCGAGCACGAACCGTCCGCCCGAGTAGTGCGAGAGGTCCCAGCCGATGTTTGCCGTGATGTGCGGAACCCGCGGGAACGCGATCGCGACCGACGTGCCGAAGTGGATGCGCTCCGTGTGTTCGGCGATCAGCACCAGCGGCAGGAAGGGGTTGCGCGAGGTCTCCGGGGTCGCGACGTAGTCGTACCCCATGTCCTCAAGCTCACGAGCGCGCTGAGGCGCCTCCTTCATGTCGGTCCCGATCCCGGTCCCTACTGTCATCGGCATGGCGAACTCCTCCGTTGCATCGCGCGAGATTGTAGCGAGCGCCCGGGCGGCGGGCGAGTGCTATTCGACCCCCTCGACCGCGGCCCACACCGCCTCCTCGGTCGCCGCCTCGACCCGCCCCTCCCGCAGCAGCCTCGTGAGCAGGCGCCCGTCAGGCGGGTGATCGGTCAGGCCCGAGCGCAACGCGGCGAGCCGCTCAGTCGCCCCCAGCACGACCGCCAGCAACAGCTCCCACTCCAGCGGCGTGGAGAGCACCGTCACCCCGTCCAGCTCGACCCGCACACGCGCGTCCCACAGCGAGGGGATCTCGGTCGGCGAGATCGCGTCGTAGGGGCCGTGGAAGGTGGGGTTCGCGAAGACGAACACCGGCACCCGCTCGCGCACGAAGTGCAGCCGCTCTGCGGCCAGCCGAGAGCCGCGTTGCCAGGCGGCGTCGATGTCCAGCATCTCGGCCAGGGTGCGCAACGCCGGCTCCGTGGTCATGAACTCGAGGTTGGGGGAGGGAGCGTCGACGCCCTGCAGGCTGCACGCGCACGCGCCGATCAGGGCCCAGGGCTCGTCGTCGGTGGCTTCCTCGAAGACGCGCACAAGCGGGCCAAGCACCGCCGCTTGTTGGGAGAATCCCGCAGGGAACTGCTCAGAACTGACGGCCCGCCGCCTTCAAGTCACCGTACTCTGCTCGTGATGGCGGGCATCATAATGCGTCACGCAACTACGCGCTTGCGGACCCTGTTTCGTGGAGTCAACGTTCACCGAGACTCTGCACGACGGCCGGAATGTCGACGGCGGGACCGGCGCGCCGACAGGGTTTCCCGGCAACTCCCGGGTCACCCTTCGCTGATCGCCATCCGCATCGGTTGACGCGCTCGGCGATGCGTGCCTCTAATTCGGCCAGCGGGCGCGAGTCGCCTTGCAGGGACAGGAGCACGAGATGGCAGCCGACTACCACGACATCATGTACGAGACCGACGACCGCCTGGCGTTCGTCACCCTCAACCGCCCGGACAAGCTCAACGCCCTGAGCAACAACCTTCGCGGCGAGATGATCCACGCGATGAAGGAGGCCGAGGCCGACGAGAACATCGCCGTGATCGTGCTGCGTGGCACCGGTCGCGCCTTCTCGTCCGGCTACGATCTCTCGCCGGCCCGGGCGGCTGGTGAGGATAGCCCGTACGTCGACCCTCGCTCTCTGCTCCCGGACAGCGGCTCGACCCACCCGGGACCGATGGAGTGGGCGCGCCACGTCGTGGCCACGAACTGGGTGATCTGGGAGCTCTCGAAGCCGGTGGTGGCGCAGGTGCACGGCTACTGCCTGGCCGGCGGCACGGAGCTGGCGACGATCTGCGACTTCCGCATCGTGGCCGAAGACGCCCAGATCGGGTATCCGCCGGTGCGCGCGATGACCACGATGGACATGATGTGGGCGCCCTGGCACCTGCCGATGGCGAAGGCGCGCGAGTTCGCCTATGTGGGCGACAGCTTCTCCGGCACGGAGATGGAACGCCACGGCTGGGCCAACTACGCCGTGCCCGGCGATCAACTCGCCGACTTCACGGACCGCTTCGCACGGCGCATGGCGCACATCGACAACGACATGCTGATGTACTCCAAGCGCGCGGTGAACCGGCAGTACGAGCTGATGGGCATCCGCACAGGGCTCTGGTCCGGCACCGAGATCCAGGGCCTGAGCAGCTACCGTCCGGCCGGCGGCGAGTTCGGCCGCCGCAGTCGCGAGGAAGGCCTGAAGGCCGCGCTGGAATGGCGCGATGGCCCGTTCCGCGACTTCCGCGGCGCCTACGACTCCGCGCCAAAGGACCGCCCGGTCGCCGGGACCGAGTAGTTCAGCGAAGCGGGCTCTTTCGCCGTTCCGATCGCCGTCCGTGGCGATGAGGGGCGGGACTAGTTCGGAAGTCGGAAGCAGGAGCCGCTGCCGGCCTGCACGGAGTGGTCGGCGCTCGCCACGATGATGCACATCCGTGTGGCGGCGGCGGGGCGTATGGCCACGGTATAGCCCGTAAACGGCCTCGGGCCCCGGTGTATCACCCACGGCCCGGAGCCCGGCGGGCCCGCCTCTGACGGCGGCACCGTATCGAAGAAGAAGTGGACGTGCTACCCGCGCTCGGACGGCTCGAAGCCGAACGTCTCGAAGTCAACGCTGTACGCGCCGCCGGCGATAGTGATCGCCGTGATCCGAGACGAGTCGGCCTCCGGCGGGCCGGCCGAGACGTTGAGAACGGCGAGCGAGCCCGCGTCGACCCGCGTCCCGGCCGCCGGCGTCTGCGAGAACACCCGCCCCTTCGGCACTGCACGGGTCGGCTGTTCCAGCACCTCCAGCTCCAGCCCCAGCGCCCGCAGCTCCTGCCGCGCCCTGATCCCATCGACGCCGATCAGGTCCGGCATCAGCACGCTACCGTCCTGGCTCGCGCCGGTGGTCGCGAACTGCGGGAAGGCCTCGCGCAGACGCTCGGCCGGGACGGTGAGTCGCACCGGACCGTCCGCGACGCGATCGCCGTCGAGGTTGGCCTCGAAGACCAGCCGGGCGGTCTCGCCTTCGACCGCGAGGAGACGCAGTTCTGAGCCGTTGATGTTGCCTTGCCCGGCCGTCAGCGGAATGCCGTCCTGTAGCACCCGTGGGTCAAAGTCGACGTCCACCGTGAGGAAGCGCCTGCCGCCGGCCAACGCCTCCGGGATCGTCATCGCCACCCGCAGGCCCTCGGCGTCAGCCTGCCAGCCCTCCTCTAGCCCGTCCGGCTCAACCAGGCGCACGTCGCGGACGAGCTCCGCCGGCAGCTCCAGCATCGCCCAGTCCGATGTCGCCACGATGCGGATGCGCAGTGTCGGCCCCTGCGTGCGCAGCTTCACCTCCCGCACGCAGAGCGACACCGGCGTCTCCGTCGCCGCGATGCGGAAGTCAACGTCGATGCCGGCCTCGGTGAGGACGTAGTCGCTCTTCCCGAAGTTCGCGTCGGGCAGGCAGAAGGTGTGCGTCCGCCAGGTCGATGTCCCCTCCAACACCGTCGCCGCGGCTTCGACGAAGCCACGGCCCCCGTCGTACTCCACCCACCAGCGGAAGTCGCCCTCGTCGAAGTACTCGACGGTGACCTCAAGCGGCGCCGTCGTCGCCTTGATGCTGTCGTCGATCTGGAAGTACGCCCAGCGCACGAGGCCACCGTTCGTGCGCAGCTCGCGACAGCTACGCCCCGCCCGCTCGGAGGGCTCGGCGTGGCTCTCGTGGCCGTCCACCTGGTTGAGGCCGTCTGTCTCGTTGAGCGCGCCGAGGATGACCGACACCGAGTCTCGGCCACCGCCGCCACCGCCAGCGCCCCCGCTGCCCCCGCTGCCTCTGCCGCTGCCACCGGCGCCACCGCCACCGCCACCACCGCGACCAGCGCCGCCGGCCGCAGCCGGCAGCAGGGCGGACGGTGTCGCCGACTCGCAGTTGAGCACCCCCTCGGTGCCGTTGGCGGCCGCGGCCTCGCGTATCGCCATGCACGAGCCGTTCATGCGGTCGGTTGCCGCGATGAAGTCCTCGTGGCTGAGGATGCGCTCCACGTCCGCGAGCGACTCGACGCCGCGCGCACTCAGACGCTCGATCACCGAGGCCCAGTGCGTTGCAGCGGCCACCTCTTCGTCGTGCAGCGCCGTCAGCGAGTCGGGCGGGTCGATCGCTCGCAGTTCGTCGCTGAAGCGCCCGAGCGCGCTCGTCACGACCTCGGCGAACTGTTGTGCCGCAACCGCCGCTCCCTCCGCGTTGTCCTCGCGGATCGCGGCCTGGACGGAAGAGTTCAGGTCGCTGATTGCGACGCCGACCACCGTCGTGACGCGGGCGTCGGCCGTCTCCAGTTGCCGGAAGTACTCGGCCAGCGAAAGTTCGCCGACGGTGGCGCGCAGGTCGGGGAGTTGCGGCGCTCCCGAGGCAGTCTGCGCATCGCCAGCGCCAGCGCTACCGAGCAGCGCGATCAGTGCGACTGCCACGGCGGCGACCGAGAAGAAGGCGCCGCCCGCGTACGGCAGCCAGCGCTCCGGCTGATCCTCGAATTCGCCGCTGACGACGGCCGGCGGCCCGGGATCGCCGGCGTCCGCCACGGAGACGCTGAAGGGCAGCCGCCGCGTGCCGCCACGCCAGCGGCGGTGGCGCGGGCTGATCTGAACGGTGACCAGTGTGCTGTCGTTCGAGGGGATCGTGACCCGCTCCGGCAGCTCGATCTCGATGGTGTCGGCGTCGGTTTCCGCCACGGCCGCCAGGCGTAGGTCGACCGGGTGGGGGGGCGGCGTTGCGCAGCGCCAGCTCGAATGAGTTCTTCCGCGCGCCGGGCAGGAATGAGGGGCTCATCTCCACCTCGCCGAGCGAGATCGTGATCGCGCCGGTGTCGGCTCGTTGCGCGGCCGCGACCGTGATCGCCTCGGTCGGCAGCGGCTCGTCGCCGCGGGTGGCCGCTCGCTCCGCCAGCTGTTCGAGCACGCCCGCCAGCTCGGATGCGGACTGGTGGCGCTCCGCCGGGTCCTTCGCCAGGCAGCGCAGCACGGCGTCGCTGATCTCGACCGGGAGGGCGGCCAGCGGCTCCGCGGGCGGCGGGGCGTCGCGATGCTGGCGCAGCACGTCGAGCGCTTCGCCCGAGAACGGAGGGCCACCGGTCAGCATGTGGTAGGGCGTCGCGCCGAGCGAGTAGATGTCCGAGCGTGCGTTCGCCAGCTCGCTCGCCGCCTCCGGCGCGGCGTAGAGCGGTGTGCCGATGAAGCTGCCGGTCGACGTTAGTGCGGAGCTCCCGGCCTGCCGCGCGATCCCGAAGTCCATCACCTGCGCGCCGCCGCCCGGCTCCGCCAGCATGATGTTGTCCGGCTTGATGTCGCGGTGCACGATGCCGCGTAGCTCGGCTTCCTCCAGCGACCGCGCTACCTGCGCAGCGATGCGTAATGCGCGCGCCGGCTCGAACGGCCCCGCGCGCAGCGCCTCCTGCACCGTCCGTCCTTCGACGAATCTCATCGCCAGGAAGTAGCGTCCGCCCTCTACGCCGGAGTCCAGCAGCGGGACGGTGTAGGGGGAGCGCAGCAGCGAGGCGACGTGCGCCTCGCGCGTGAAGCGCTCGCGGAACGATTCGTCCGCCGCCAGTTCGGCGTGCAGCAACTTCAGAGCGACGGGCGAACCGCTGCGTATGTCGGTCGCCTCGTAGACCGTGCCCATCCCGCCGGCGCCAAGCTGACGCCCGAGGCGGTAGTTGGCGACGACCTCGGACGGGTCGTGATCTGGCGGCGGTTCGTTCGTCATCGCAACTCAGGATAGCGAAGCGAGCGACTCAGACGTTAAGAGCGCTACAGAATTCGTTATCAGGACCGGTATGTGCCGGCTCCGCCCAGATTCGCGCCGGATTCCGGCGATTCGTGGATTCGCTACCTCGATGGGTCAGCTACCCGCGCGCATCACCCTGGCAGCCTCAACGAGGTGCTCGAGCGAGGCCACCGTCTCCTCGTAGCGGCGCGTCTTCAGTCCGCAGTCCGGGTTCACCCACAGCTGGGCAGGGTCGATCATCTCCGACGCCTCGCGCACGTGTTCCGCCATCTCGTCCGTTGACGGGACCCGCGGCGAGTGGATGTCCCAGACGCCGAGCCCGATCTCCTTGTCGTACCTTGAGTCGCGGAACGCCTCCAACCCCTCGGCGTCCGACCGGGCGTTGAAGATCAGCAGCACGTCCGCGTCCAGGTCCGAGACGGAGTCGATCACTTCGTTGAGCTGGACGTAGCACATGTGCGACTGGATCTGCGTCTCGTCGCGCACGCCGCTGGTCGCGAGCTTGAAGCTCGGCACCGCCCACTCTAGGTACGAAACCCAGTCCGCCGTACGCAACGGCAGCCCTTCGCGCAGCGCCGGCTCGTCGACCTGCACGATGGCGATCTCGGCGGCCTCGAGATCAACGACCTCGTCGCGTAGCGCGAGCGCGATCTGGATACAGGTCTCGCCCCGCGGCTGGTCATCGCGCACGAAGGACCAGTTCAGGATGGTCACCGGGCCGGTGACCATGCCCTTCACCGGGCGCTCGCTCAGCGTCTGCGCGTACTTCGCCCAGCGCACCGTCATTGGGCCCGGCCGCGAGACGTCGCCGAAGATGATCGGCGGCTTCACGTAGCGTGAGCCGAAGGACTGCACCCAGCCGAAGCGCGTGAAGGCGAAGCCGTCCAGCTGCTCGCCGAAGTACTCGACCATGTCGTTGCGCTCGGGCTCACCGTGCACGAGCACATCGAGTCCGACCTCCTCCTGGAGGCGGATCACCTTCTCGACCTCCTGCTCGATCTCGCGCTCGTACCCGGCCTCGTCGATCTCACCGCTGTTGCGGCGCCGGCGGGCGCGACGCAGTTCCGGCGTCTGCGGGAACGATCCGATCGTCGTCGTCGGGAAGGGCGGCAGGTTCAGCCGTTGCCGCTGGGCGACGCGGCGCTGCTCGACCGTTCCCGGCCGCCGGTAGTCGGAGTTCGTCGTGGCGGCGACACGGTCGCGCACGGCGGCGTTGTTAGTGCGCGCGGACGATCGGCGCGATTCGAGTGCAGCGGCGTTCGCGTCGAGCTGATCGGCGACGGCGTCGCGGTCGTCGAGCGCACGAGCCAGCACCGCCACCTCTTCCACCTTCTGGTTGGCGAAGGCCAGCCACGGCTGCAGCTCGCCGTCCAGCCGGTTCTCGCGCTCGACTTCGATCGGTGTGTGGATCAGCGAGCACGAGGTGGAGACGATCAACCGGTCGTCGCCGACCAGCGAACGCAGCTCGCCCAGCAGACCCAGCGATCCGGCCAGGTCGTTGATCCAGACGTTGCGACCATCGACGACGCCTGCAACCAGCACCTTCCCATCGGGCAGGCCGTGGTCCCGCACCAGCCCGGCGTTGCGCTGCCCGCAGTGCAGGTCGAGACCGATCGCATCGACCGGCAGGGCGGTCAGCACCGGGTACGCCTCGTCGACGTCGCCGAAGTAGGTGGTGACCAGCAGCTTCGCGTCACCTACGTGCGGCGCCAGCGTCTCGTAGGCCGTGCGCAGTGCGTCGAGCTCGGCGGCGGTGCGGTCCTGCACCAGCACCGGCTCATCGAACTGCACCCAGCGCGCGCCGGCCCCGCTCAGCCGTCGCAGCATCTCGGCGTAGACATCGAGCAGGGCGGGCAGCAGTGCGAGCCGGTCAAAGTCGTGGTCGATGCCGCCGTCCGCGTCGAAGCCCTTGCCCAGCAGCAGGTACGAGAGCGGCCCCACCAGCACCGGCACCGTCTCGATGCCTGCATCGCGCGCCTCGATGTACTCGTCGAGCGGCTTCGTGGAGGCGAACCGGAACGAGGTCGCGGCGTCGAACTCGGGCACGATGTAGTGGTAGTTCGTATCGAACCACTTCGTCATTTCCATCGCCGTGACGTCCAGGCCGTCGCCCTGCGCGCCACGCGCCATCGCGAAGTACGTGTCGAGTTCGACGTGAGCGTCGCCGCTGCCGGCGGGCTGCCACCCGTAGCGAGCGGGCACCGCGCCGACCATCGCCGTCGTGTCCAGCACCTGGTCGTAGAACGAGAACGTGTTCGACGGGATCAGGCCGATGCCCGCGTCCCGCATCCGCTCCCACGCCTCCAGCCTGAGCGAGCGGGCTGCCTCATCCAGCTCATCGCGGGAGACCTCGCCGTCCCAGTAGCGCTCGGTGGCGCGCTTCAATTCGCGCCGCGTGCCGATGCGGGGATAGCCGTGAATTGCCGACAGCGGCATCGTCTGCTCCTCGAGTGTCGCCTGTTGCCGTGGCCCCCCGCCCCTCGTCGGAGGCCGAGTGGGCCGTCTAGGGTAGCGCGGGCGCTACCGCCGGGCTATCCGCAGCCGCGTCCGAGGGCAGCCCTCGGCTCGCGTCTACGCCGCGGGCCCCGGCTCCGTTGTCGGTGCGAGTGCCGGCCCCGCCAGCATCGCGCCCGCCACCTCCGTCGCCACGTCGGTGGTCGCGCCCTCCGGGTCGGGGACTCTTGCTTAGATGCGGTCGGTTTCGGCGACCCCGGGCGTTTCGGTGACCTCGGTCTCCTCGGGCTGGCGGGACGAGCGAGGAGCAGGCTCCGTCCATGCCTTCAAATCCTGTACGACGTCCTGGTAGAAGTCCCGGGTGAGGTCCTCGACCGTCGCTACGAACGAGCCTCGCCCCCGGCCGCCCTTCATCCCCATGTCGCGTTCGAGTGCGACCGTGAATCGCCGGGGCGGGCGCTTGGGGTCGCGCCGGTCGAGCAGCACCCGTGGATCTGATCGCGCGCTGCTCAGGAGCTCGGATGTCGACCGGCCATGGCCGAAGTTTGCTTCCACGTGGATGGCTTCGGGTGCCGCCTTCAGCTGACGAAGGAGCCAGTTGACGCGTGTCTTGGCGTAGCCCGCGGACGGCGCTGCCAGCTCGACGGAGGCGCGGATCCGTCGTGCGTGCAGGTCGGTCCCGATCAGCAGGTCGCCGGCGGCATTCGGAATCCGCAGCACACCGTTGAGCAGTCGCTGGTCCGCGAGCGCCGCCTGCAGGTCACGCGTCCGCTTCGCGGGGTCGCGCCTGTGGTCCCGGCTGACAACAACGTCTACCTGACTGCCGAGGTCACGGGCGAGGTGAAGGCAGAGGTAGCGGAGGAACTGATCCCACCGGTTGACAAACTCGTCGAGGCCCCTGTCGCCGGCGCGGAGCGTTCCCGCTCGTGCGGAGTCGCGGACGGCGACCCAGTGCGTACCGAGGCCTTCGAAGGCCAGCGCTCCCGAGCGATCGTCCTCGAGGTAGTTGATCAGCTCGTCCAGGATCCACGCCTGCTCGGGGTCCGAGACGTCGCGACGCGTGCGCAGGACCGATGCGGTCGTCAGCAGGTGAGTCCAGGACCAGTGTTCCAGCCGCACGCCTTTGAGGACTCGAGGGGGAAGCTGGATTGGGTGGGGCGCCGATGGGGACACGAAGGTATTTGAGATGGTGATCACCGCGTCGATGCCTTCCCCCGTGGCCACTCGGACGTAGCGCTCGACCTGATCCCGTTCCAGGCGGTTGGTTCCGGTCTTGACCTCGACGAGCGCGGTCCAGCTCTTCTGGCCGCGGGTCATGTGCAGCACGCCATCCGGCCGGTCGACGTTGCCGTCCTCGTCCGTGAACGAAACCTCGGTGTACGCGTCGAGACGGCCGGCGGGCGCGCCCAATTCCTTCACCAATGATCGAGCGAATTCAGGCACGATGGTCATGACGGCCAGCAGGGCCGACGTTGCCCTCGTCTCTTGCTCTGTTACGCCCCGGATTCCGGATGTCGGAATCAGCCGTGCTCGTGACCAGTCAGCGGAGTCCATGGTGCACCTCGGTCAGGAGCATACCGCCCGCCGCACGAACCCGCCTGATTCCTTCCAGATATTCGCGTAATAGCCTCTGTCAATATTGGTTGCGGCGATCTGAGTTATCGCCGCCCCCGGGGCCGCCGCCCTTACTTCGCCGCACAGACCCGGAGGAAAGGGGGTACCCGGCTACAGCGTGCCGAAGCCCACGTTCACGAACGACGGCGAGCCGGCGGGGCGTGCAGAGAGTCTGTGATGCACTTGAGACCTCGAATCCTGGTGGTTCTATTCTCGGTAGATCAGGATTCGGCTGAAGTAGCCGGCGAGGCCTCGGGATCCCTCGTGGTCCCCGGGGGGCTGCCCGGTGGCAGCCACGGGCCAGCCGGCGACCTCGCCGCCCGCTGGCCAGCCGGTCGGCCGGCTGGGTCAGCTCTTGCCGGTGATCTGCAGCAGCACGCCGCCGGCGGCGCCGGGGTGCACGAAGAGCTGGCCGGTGACCGGGTTGCCCTCGCCAGGGTCGCCGATCAGGCGGACGCCCTTCGCACGCAGGTCGGCGGCGGTCGCCTCGATGTCGTCGACGCGCATCGCCACCAGGTGCACGCCCTGGCCGCTGCGCTCGATCTTGCTGGCGATCGGGCCCTGGTCGCTGGTCGGCGCGACCAGCTCGATCTCGGAGTCGCCGAAGTCGAAGTAGGCGTTCTTGAAGCCTACTCCTGGCGGCTCGCCGGTGCGGTCGACGGGCTTGCCGAAGATCGCCTCGTACTGGGCGATGCCGGCGTCGAGGTCCTCGACGGCGATGACGACGTGGTCGATGCCTTCGAACATTTTGCCTCCTGTGTGTTGCTGCTGAGCCTGTTCCTGCTGACCGGTTCCCTACGGCAGTTATACGCGCTGGCGCGGGGAGCGACACCCGGCACGCCGCCCGGGCCGCCGATCAGAGCGCGATCAGCGCCGTACGGATGCTGACCAGCAGCAGTCCGACCGCCAGCAGCCGCATCAGGTTGCCCTCGCCCAGCCGTCGATTGAGCCGCCGTCCCAGCGGGACGGAGACGACGACGCCGAGCGCCAGCGCCGGCGCGTCGCGCATTGGGTCGCCGGCGTGCCCGGCGATGATGTGGAAGGTGACGACGGCCACCGCCATGGCGGCGTTGACGGTCTGGGAGATGGGGACGGCGAGCGCGTACGGGACGTGCATAAACCGCGTCGTCAGTGGCGTGTAGATCAGTCCGCCGCCGATGCCGGCCAGCGCGGCGAAGGCGGCGCTGCCGGCCGTCGCCACCATCCCTCGCGCGATCGGGACACGGTAGCGGAAGGTGTCGCCCGCGCCGTCGATGAACTCGCGTTGCCAGCCGCGCGAGATAGGCGTGACGATCATCTGCGCCGGCCGCCACGCCAGGTAGGCGCCGGCTCCTGCCAGCAGCGCCGCGAAGAGCAATGCGAAGACCGCACGAGGCAGCATCGAGGTCACCAGTGCGCCGCCGATGCCGGCGGGCAGGACGGCCGCCACCAGTACCGCCGCCAGCCGCAGGTCGACCTGGCGCGCGCGCGCCGCCGTCACGGCCGAGACGCCGCTGTTCAGCACGACGACGGCCAGCGACGCCGTCGCGATCGCACTCGGCGTCGCGTCCTCGTAGCGCAGCAGCAGCAGCGGCGCGAGCAGAAACCCGCCGCCGGCCCCCACCGCCGTCGCGTAGGTGCCAATGGCGATGCCAGAAAAGACCAGCGCAACGGCCTCGAACGGGTCCATCCGCGCAGACTACGCGGAGTGGGGGTTAGGGGGCGGGTTCGCTCCAGTTGCCAGCATCAGCATTCGGCATCTAGGCTCGGCGGACGGAGGTGCGGGCTGATGGGCGAGAACGCTGGCCCGCGGGCTCAGATGTGGTGTCACACGCCACTCACGCACTGGATGTGCACTGGGTACCGTTTCGAAATCCTCGACGGCAAGAAGGTCGAATCACTGTGCACCTGCACCTGTGATCACACTGGCAAACGTGGGATCCACGGGGCAAGCCATGGAAGCAACATGGTTACGGACATTGACCGATACGAGCGAGCGCGCGCAGTGAAAGCTCGACTTGTTGGCGAAGACGGATCGGTTGAAGAACCGGACATTCAGAGTGGAGGAGACCCGCTGTTCATGTTGCTTGGGTACGTGGGTCTCACCGCGGGTGGAGCGGCGGACGAACTTCTGGACGCGATCGAGAGCCGGCGGATGAATCTACGCGTAGCCGACGTGTACTCAGTCTTTAGTCAGTACTACTTCCTCTACCTGCACCTCACGCTCAGGTTCGCGATCGTTCA
>JASLOV010000169.1 GCA_030745285.1 Dehalococcoidia bacterium
ACGACGTCGGCCATCAGCGCCTGCCGCCCGGACTTGCTTTCGAAGACGATGCCCTTGACCGCGTTGCCTTCCTGGATGGTGGAGACCGCCCACGAGTGCAGCAGCAGGTTCGCGCCGCGGTTCAGCACCTCGTCCTGGTGCGCGATCTTGAGCATCTCCGAGTCGATCGTCGGCGACCACGTCACCACACCGTGGAAGGCCGCCGCGCGCTGCCGCCAGTAGTCGATCAGCTCCGGGTCCTCGGAGCCCCACTGGTCGCTCGATGGTCCGAGCAGCGCGTCCTTCGGCATGCGGTCCAGCACGTCGCTGGCGAAGCCGCTGATCACCTGCTGGCCGCTGAAGTCGGTCATGCGGTCGATCCAGAGGCAGAACCCGCCCGTCGACATGCCACCGAGGTGGCCGTACCGCTCCAGCAGGACCGTGTCCGCCCCCATCCGTGCCGCCGATGCGGCCGCGGCGGAGCCGGCCGGCCCGCCTCCCACGACGAGCACGTCGCACTTGCGGTAGACCGGGATTTCCCTGGACGGCTCCATCACGGTCGGTTGGTCGGCCATCTCTGATCTCCCTCTGCTCGGCCGGCTCGCCCGCGGCAAGCCCTGTTCATTCGCCGGTTCTGTTGGCCGGCCGAAGCTAGCCAATCACCTGATCCTTCGTCAGCAGCGCGATCTCGTCGGCCCCCAGTCCGAGCCGGCCGGCAAGGATCTCGTACGTGTGCTCGCCGAGGTCCGGGGGATGCTCGTAGCGCGTTGCCGGCGTGCGCGAGAGCTTGATCGGCGCGGCCAGCGTCGACATCGGCCCGCTCTCTAGGCCGTCGATCGTCGCCACCATATCGTTCGCGGCCAGCTGCGGGTGCTGCGTGATGTCCTCGAAGTTCATGACCGGCATGCACCAGATGCCGCCGCTGTCCAGCCGCTCCAGCGCCTCGTCCGTCGTCATCTCGTCGAGGCACGATTGCAGGCCCGCGCGAATCTCGTCGCGGTACTGTTCGAGCTGGCCGCGGTTGCGGGGGCCGGTCGGGCTGAACCGCTCGTCCGCGGCCATCTCCGCGTTCCCCAGCACCTCGGCGACGCGGGCCGGCGCGCCCTGCATCACGATCTCACCGTCCTTCGTCTGGTAGCCACCGTAGACCGGGCCGTTCAGATAGTGCCCGCTGCCGACCCGCTTGCCTGGCTCGCCGTTGGCGAAGAACTCGCTCAGCTCGTACGGCATCGTGCCCAGCAGGCTCATCAGCAGCGAGGTCTTCACCTCCTGGCCCTGCCCGGAGCGGTCGCGCTCGTAGAGCGCGAACATGATGCCCAGCGCGCTCAGCATGCCCGCCGCCGCGTCCGCCGGCGCCGTCCCGGCCGGGACCGAGAGTTGGTCGTCGTGCCCGACGATCTTCATCAGCCCGCTCACCGCCTGGATCGAGAGGTCCTGCCCCGGCTTCCCCCGCCACGGGCCGCGATCGCCGTATCCGGAGAGCGAGCAGTAGACGATGCGGGGATTGAAGCTGCTGACCGCCTCGTAGCTGAAGCCCAGGCGCTCCATTGCGCCCGGCCGGAAGTTCTGGACCACCACGTCCGTCTGTTCCAGCAGGGAGCGCACGAGGTCGTGCCCGCGCTCCGTGCGCAGATCGACGGCGATGCTCTTCTTGTTGCGGTCGGTCGAATAGCGCCAGGTGCCCATCCGCCCCAGGGCGCCCGTCAGCGGTTCGACGCGGACGACCTCAGCCCCCTGGTCGGCCAGGAATCCCCCGCAGTACGGCCCGCCGAGGATGGCGCTGAACTCCAGCACGAACAGGCCGTCCAGTACCCCAGCCATCGCTGCCCTCTCGTGCGGGGTGCGGCTGCGGGCACGGCCCCACGCCTGCGATACGGATGGATCGGCTCAGCGGCGGCTGGACAATTGCACCCGTGCTTGCCGCGAGCCTGAAGGAATCGTCCGACGCCTCGTGAGGACCAACGTCCTCATTCCTCTGCCCGAAAGTCCCGAATGATCCTGCCCGGCCCGCCGGCTTGCCGGCGTTCCAGCAGGGCCCCCCGCCGGCCGTCTCTCGACGCTGCACGTGGCTGAGTCACAGCCTCCACGCGCTTTACAGGCGAGAGTCGTCGCGGCAACGTCGCAACACGCGAATGCTGTGTGAGGAGCCCGCCGGCGGTGGATCGAGCAGCGGATCAGGCCCTTGTTCAGTCGCTGCGCGACCGTCTGACCGGTCTCGGACACCCGCTCGACGTCGCGCTGCGGCGGATGACCACAGAGGGCCTGGCCCACGACCACTTCCGGCTGGTTGGCACGGCTCTCCTGGTGCGCGTGCCCGTGCAGAGCCAGCTCGGACTCGATCCGTCGGCACCGGGACCGGGCGTAGTCATGCCGCGCGAAGAGGTCGGTGCACGGCCTCGGACTCCCAGCGCTGGACGCGAACGATGGTCCCCTCCCACGGGCTCGCGCGGCGGGCGTGAAATCTCCTTCGAGTATAGTGGCGGCGCTTCCGTCGCTGCGTGAATCGAGTCCAGGCGCGCGGGCGCTGCCCGCAGAGCAACGGCGGGGGACCGGGAAGGTCGTCGAGCGTGAAGGTCACCGAGGTGAAGACGATTCTGCTGGACAACATCGAGCCCTACCGCGGTGGCTCGAAGTGGCTGTTCATTCAGCTCTTCACCGACGAAGGCATCGTCGGCCTCGGCGAGCGTGTGACGGGCCACGCCACCAACCTGCAGTCGCAGATCGCTCTGCTGCACGACCTCTGCGATCGCTTCGTAGTCGGCCAGAGCCCGTTCGACGTCGAGAAGATCTGGCAGGCGATGTACGGCAGGGTGCACGACTACCGTCATCCCGGGCTAGACTCGACGCCGGCGCTCAGCGCGATTGAGATGGCCCTCTGGGACATCATCGGCAAAGCCACCAACCAGCCGATCTACAACCTGCTGGGCGGGCAATACCACGACAAGCTCCGAGCGTACGCCTATATGCCTGCGGCCGGCGTCTGGGAGAACCCCGAGAAGGCCGGCGAGATCGCCATCCAACTCGTCGAGGAAGGCAACAGCGCCTGCAAGCTCGACCCCTTCATGCCCAGTTACCCGCTGCCGCGCGACTTCCCGCTGAAGACCATCCGCCACGCCGCCAGCATCTTCCAGGCGATTCGCGACGCCGTCGGCGATGAACTGGAGATCGGCATCGGCACCCACGGCCAGTTCAGCACCGCCGGGGCGATCCGCGTCGCCGGCATCTTCGAAGAGTTCAACCCGATGTGGTTCGAGGAGCCCGTGCCCCCCGAGAACGTCGACGAGATGGCGCGCGTCGCCGCCCACACCAACATTCCGATCGCCTCCGGCGAGCGGCTGGTGACGAAGTACGAGTTCCTGGAACTGTTGACCAAGCAGGCGG
>JASLOV010000170.1 GCA_030745285.1 Dehalococcoidia bacterium
GCAGTGAGGCGCGGGTGACGCCCGCTGCGTGCAGGGCGTCAGCGCGGGAATCGACCGCCTGTTCGTGCTGGGGGTCGTCCGGGTTCTCCCAGTTCCGTGGAAAGTGGCAGTGAACGTCCCAGAGCAACGCAGGTCCCTTCGCAGCGCGAGTCAGCCCGTCGGATCGTAGCCTACGGGCTGCGCGAGGTCTGGAGGAACTGCACCTCGAACCCGACACTGGCCCAGAAGGCGAACGCGCCCTCGTTTTCCCTGAGGATCGCCGCCTGCACGAGCGCCGTGCCGCGGCGGCGGTGCTCCGCCATCAGCGCCTCGACGGCCGCTCGGCCGACCCCCACGCGTCGCCGGCTTGGCACGATGTAGAACTCTGAGATTGACACGGTCTCGTCGCGGTCGTCCGGCCAGTCGGGCGTCGTGCGGGTCATCACGAGTCCCGCCCGCCGGTCGTCGGTCATGACCCACATCAGTTCGCGCCCGGCCATGTCGGCGAGTACGGCCTGCCGGTAGGCGTCGATCGAGAAGTCCTGCTGCGGCTGTACCGTCTCGAAGGGTTGCAGTTCGGCGTCGTAGACCTCGAACATTTCGAAGAAGTCGTCGTACTCGGTCTCGTCGACGGGGACCAGGCTAACGGTGGGCTCGCTCATTCGAGCGGGATTTCGAGCAGCGATCGCACGGAGTGCTCGCCTTCCCCCGCGCCGGCGCGGTCGAGCAGCAGCGTACGCATACCAGCCGCGGCCGGTCCATCGACGTCGTGTTCGGGGTTGTCGCCGACGAACAGCACCTCCGACGGCTCGCAGCGCGCCAGCCGCAGGGCGGCGGCGTAGATCTGCGGGTGCGGCTTGCGGTAGCCGACGCGAGCGCTTGTCAGCACGCCCTCCAGCCGGGAGCCGATGCCCAGCCCCGCCACTACCTCGGGCAGCCGCCAGATGTGGTTGGAGACGATGATCGACTCGATCGCGGCCCGCCCCAGGCGTTCGAGGGCGGGGACAGTGTCGTCGAACAGCGCGTACTCTCCCGGCTCCGCCTGGAGGTCGACGATGCGGCCCGCAATCGTCGCTGCCAGCTCGCTCTCGACGCCCATCGTGACGAGGCGGCTGGCGTGCACGCCCTGGTGCACGGTGCGCCATGCCGCTTCCGAGTGTGAGTGCTTGGCGTGGTCCACGCCCAGCGGTGTTCTCCACCGGGCCCAGGCGTCATCGAGCGACTGCGTGCGCAACTGCTCCTGCGTGAGCGAGACGCCGCGTTCCGAGGCGGCACGCACGTAGACGGCGTAGTTGCCGTCCGGGTAGTAGGCCAGCGTGTCCTGGAAGTCGAAGCAGACGGCTCGCACGGTCATGCCGGTACCGTACCCATGCCGGTACCGTATCCGACCGCTCAGGCCGGGACGAGCGCCCGTTCGCCGGCGAGGAGACGCAGCAGCGCCTCGATCGCCTCCAGCCAGTGGTCGCCCAGTTCGCGCTCGCCCGCGCGGAGCTGGGTGCGGCCGATGCGGACGCCGGCGGGAAGCACTGGCAGCGAGCGCTGGTCGAACGGCTTGCCGTCCGTGGCGGTGAGCACGACCTCGCCGTCCGCGGCCCGCACTGACGCCACGCCGGCACGGGCCGCGCGCAGGCGGATGCGAACCAGGGTAAAGAGCTGCACCAGCGCCTCCGGTAGCTCGCCGAAGCGGTCCGCCGTCTCGCTCGCCAGCGTATCCGCCTCGTCGACGGAACTGACGCCGGCGATGCGCTGGTAGAGCGAGAGCCGGCCCTCGATGCCTTCGATGTAGGACTCCGGGATGAAGGCCGAGACCGGCAGGTCGACTGCGCCGCGCTGTTCCGGCGCGACCACCTCGGGCTCTCGCCCTTCGTGGGCCGCCTTCATCGATTCGACGGCGTCGGCCAGCATCTTGGTGTAGAGGTCGAAGCCGACGGCGGCGATCTGCCCGCTCTGTTGCGCGCCCAGCAGGTTGCCCGCGCCGCGGATCTCGAGATCGCGCAGCGCGACCTGGTAGCCGGCGCCGAGTTCACTCGCCTCGAAGATCGTCGATAGGCGCTGCTGCGCCACCTCGCTGAGGATGCGGTTGCGGGGGTGGAAGAGGTAGGCGTACGCCTGCTGGAGGCTGCGCCCGACGCGGCCGCGGAGCTGGTAGAGCTGCGCCAACCCGAGCTTGTCGGCCTGGTCGATGATCATCGTGTTGACGTTGGGGATGTCGAGACCGGACTCGATGATGGTCGTGCAGACGAGCACGTCGAACTCGCCGTCGGCGAAGCGCTCCATCACCCGCTTCAGCAGTCCCTCAGGCATCTGGCCATGGCCGACGACGATGCGCGCGCCCGGCACGAGCGCCCGGAGACGCTCGGCGAAGTCGTCGATGGTGTGCACGCGATTGTGCACGAGGTAGACCTGTCCGCCGCGCTCGAGCTCGAACAGGATCGCCTCGCGCGCGATGGCGTCGTCCCACTCCGTCACATAGGTGTGAACCGCCTGCCGCCCCTCGGGCGGGTCGTCCATCGTCGACATGTCGCGGATGCCGGTGAGCGCCATGTGCAGTGTGCGCGGGATCGGCGTGGCGGAGAGCGTGAGCACGTCGACCTCCAGCCGCATCCGCTTCAGGCGCTCCTTGTGTGTGACGCCGAAGCGTTGCTCCTCATCGATGATCACGAGCCCGAGGTTGTGGAACGCGACCCCGGGGTAGAGCAGCCGGTGCGTGCCGATCACGATGTCGACCCCGCCCGACCGCAGCCCGGCGAGCACGTCGCGGGCCTCCGCGTCCGTGCGGAAGCGCGAGAGCACCTCGATGCGCGTCGGGAAGGCGGCGAGGCGCTCGCGGAACGTTCGCTCGTGCTGCTGTGCGAGCACGGTTGTGGGGACCAGCACGGCCACCTGGTAGCCCTCCGTCACCGCCTTGAAGGCGGCCCGCAGCGCGACCTCGGTCTTGCCGAAGCCGACGTCGCCGCAGATCACGCGGTCCATCGGGCGCGGTGACTCCATGTCGGACTTCACGTCGAGGATCGCCTGCATCTGGTCGGGGGTCTCCTCGTACGGGAAGGCGGCCTCCAGCTCGCGCTGCCACTCGGAGTCGGCGTGGAAGGCGTGCCCCTCCATCAGCTGACGCGCCGCGTAGAGCCGCACGAGCTCGGCCGCGACGATCGAGACCGCTTCGCGGACCCGCGCTCGTGCGCGTGTCCACTCCTGCGTGCCGAGGCGGGTCATTCGCGGGGTGTGTTCCGAGGGCCCGACATAGCGGGTGACCTTGTCGACGTGGTCGATCGGGACGTAGAGCCGGTCGCCGCCGGCGTAGCGCAGCTCCAGGTAGTCGCGCGCTTCGCCGTCCACATCGCGCCGCGCAATGCCCGCGAAGCGCGCGATGCCGTGGTCCGCATGGACGACGAAGTCGCCCGGCTGCACTTCCGCTAGGAAGCGTGAGCGGTGCGAGGTCTTGCGTCGCAACCGGCGGCGCTGCTTGACGAAGCCGAACAGCTCGCGGTCGGTGGTGAGCGAGATCACGCCGTCCTTCGATGCGACCTGCCACCCCTCAGCGAGCGTTCCCTGGACGAGCGTGACCGAGCCGCGCGAGGGAGTGTCGGTGAGCGTCTCCGCCACCGGCGCATCGATGCCCGCCTCCGCCAGCACCTCGCTGTAACGCTGGGCCTGCGAGGTGACGATCATCACGCGGTCGCCACGGCGGAGCTGGCGGCCGACGTCGGAGGCCGCGTCGGCGAGGCGGCCCGCGTAGGCGTCGGCGACGGCGAAGGGGAGGCGGAACGAGCCCGGCTCGTTACCGGTTGCCCAGCGGGCGAGGTCGATACGGCGCGCGCGCGTGCCCAGCGTGGCTTCGATCTCTTGCTGCGATGCGTGGGGCAGGGGGGCGTCGGCGGCGAGGGTATCGTGGCTCGCCAGCTCGTCGCGACGCTCCATCGCCAGCTCGTCGAGGTCGGCGCCCGCGGCCATCACCGCGTCCCGCTCGTCAACGAGCACCAGCGCGTCATCCTTGAGGTGGTCGAGGATCGACTGTGAGCTGGCGAGGGGGCCGTACAAGTCGGGGGCGGGCAGTTCGCCGCGTTGCAGGCTCGCCAGCTCATCGCGCTGGGTCGGCGACGCGCTGGCGGAGGCGGCGATCGTCGCCGCGAGCTGCACCAGCTCTTCGCGCGACGGGAACCACTCCTGGGCCGGGCCGACCTGCACGCGCTCCAGGCGATCGGTCGTGCGCTGGCTCTCGATGTCGAACTCCCGGATGGAGTCCACCTCGGAGCCGAAGAACTCGATGCGGACGGGGCGCTCTCGGTCCGGCGGGAAGACGTCGATCAGCCCGCCGCGGCGGGCTGCCTCGCCGGCCGTCTCGACGAGCGACTCAACCGAGTAGCCTGCCTCCACGAGCTGGAGAGCGAAGGCATCGAGTGAGAGCTGCTGGCCGAGCTCGATCGTGCCCGGGCCGCGTCCGAGGTCAGCCGGGGCGGCGGTGCGTTCGGCCACCGCTTCGAGCGAGGCCACGATCAACGGCGGCGTACCGCCGGAGCCGGCGAGCGCGATGCGCGAGAGCACGGCGAGCCGTTGCCAGACACTCTCGCCGGCCGGTGTCTCTCGTGCGTACGGCAGCTCGCCGTGCGAGGGGAAGTGCAGGGCGGCTTCGCCGGCCCACGCCCGCAATTGTTCGATGTACGCCTCGGCGTCGGTCTCGCGGGGGACGATCAACAGCGCGGGACGGCGGGTGTGCCGCCAGAGCAGGGCGACGACGACGGCCTTGCTCGCGTCGTTCGCTCCGAGCGTGACAGGCGAGCCAGCGTCGAGGCGTGCGTAGACCTCCGCCAGGGGCGGCACGGAGGCGAGCGAGTTCAGGAGCGGCGTTAGCTTCAGGCGTTACCTCCCCCGTCGCGCATCCAGCGCGCAGTCCCGGGCTGGGACGCACGCGTAGACGGGGCCGACCCCGGGGGGTGGCCCTTCGCAGTCAGTCTAGCGCAGCCCGGTACGAGGCACCCCCAGGGCTAACCCTTGCTCTGCTCGCGCCGGTCGCCGTTGCCCTGAATGTCCTGACCCTGGTTGAACCGATTCATCGCGATGTCTACGCCATGGATGACGGCCGCCTCCACCGCGTCCGCTGTCCGCGCCACCGCCTCGTCGAGCAGCGTCCGTTCCGCCGGGCCGGGGTCGGAGAGCACCCAGTCTGCGATGCGCTCCGGGTCGCGCACCGGGCGGCCGTCGTCGTAGGGGCGGTCGACGCCGACGCGGATGCGGGCGAACGCGTCGCTGCCGAGCGCGTCGATCAGCGAGCGCACACCGTTGTGCCCGCCGTGCCCGCCGTGCTGGCGGATGCGCATGCGCCCAACCGGCAGATCGATGTCGTCGTAGATGAAGAGCAGCCGCTCCGGGCCAATGCCGAGCCGTTTCGCCTCGGCGGCGGCGGGGGGGCCACTTTCGTTGACGTAGGCGCGGGCGCGGGCGAGGTGCAGGGTGTGGCCTTCGACCTCGACCGCTGCGCGGTCGACGCGGCCGTGTCGCTCCAGCTGGACGCCGTGGCGGCGGGCGAGCAGCGCGATGCACCAGGCGCCGACGTTGTGGCGCGTGTTGCCGTATTCGGCGCCCGGGTTGCCGATGCCGACCACGAGCGCGGGCGCCCGGACGCCGTCCCGCTCGACGGGCGACGGGGGCCGGTCCTTCCCGGCGAGGGGGTGCAGCAGCCGGTCGCTGAAGGCCGAGAATCGCTCTCGCATGGCTGTCATCGTCGGGTCGGACGGTCGTGGCGCGCAACACTCAGCGCTCTGCCCGGGGGTGTCAGGTCACCTCCGCCGCCGCCAGCGGGCCCAGCGTCACCTGCCCGTCGCCCGAGGAGCGGATCGCGCCATCGAGCAGCTCGCGGAACGTCTCCACCGCCTCGTCGAGCGTGGCTTCGGAGACACGCGGGAAGCGCACGACGAAGGCGTCGACGGGTCCGTTGGTGCTCTCGATACTCTCGACACTCTCGGTGGCCGCCGTGAGCAGGCGGTCGATGTGAGCGGCGAGGTTGCCGTCAAGCGCGCGTTCGATCGCGCCGACGTCGCTGGCGACGATCGCCTGCAGCAGCCGGTCGAGGGCAGGCACGTGCTCGCGCTCCAGCACGAAGCGCACCGCCCGGGAGACGAGGCGCCGGCGCTGAACCTCGAGCGCCGCGGCGATGCCGTCGATGGTCTCGCGAGCGCGGGCGAAGACCTCGGGCGGGCGGCCCAGCGCCACGCCCGCCGTTTGCGCGGCCAGCGGATCGGGGTCCTGCGGCATCGAGGCCAGCCGCTCGGTCGTCGCCGCGTAGGTGTGCAGCGCACATGTGCCGGTGGGGGCACCCAGCGAGCCGATGGCGTTCAGCCGGCCGAGCGCGGCCACGGCCAGCGACGACTGCGCGAGTTCGTGGCGGAGGCGTTCGCCCTGCCGCATCGTCTCGCTGTAGTGCTCGCCGTAGGCCAGCTGGTAGCGCCGCCGCCAGCCTTGTGCGGCGCGGAGCGCGCCCGCGAACGGGTCGCCCTCGAAGTAGCGCCAGGGTGACGCCTGTTCGCGCAGCACCCGCTGGTCGACGGCCAGCTCCGCGTACGCGGGCTCGTCCTGCGGGACCGCGGCGGCGGCCAGGAAGGCGAGCACGACGGCGACTTCCTGCGAGCCCTGCTGCGCGATGCGCTCCACCGCCAGCCGCCAGGCGAAGTCGTCTGGCGAGCTGAAGGCGAACTGCAACCACCGCTCAAGCTCGTCACCGTCCAAGGCGGCCAGTTGCGCGAATGGGGCCGGCCTCGTCGCCGCGAAGGCGCGCACCATCTTCAGCCGGGCGCGTTCGTGCGAGGGCGCCGGCAGGGGGTGCCGCAGCGCCGAGACGGCGGCCGCCATGAACTCGGCGGTGCTGGCGCCGGGCTCGCGGTGTTGCGGGGACCACGGCCAGAGGTCGGCCCACGCGCTTCCGCTCCCCGCGCTTCCGGGGCCACTGGCGACGCCGTGTACGAAGACGCTGTGTACGAAGCAGCCTGCTCGGAGACGCCGCGGACCAGCCGCTCGGCAACGAGCCAGCCGGGGGGGCGTCCGGCAGCGCCCCCTCGCGCACCCGCACGATGCAGACGTCGGCGGCGTCTCCGGCGGTTTCGAGGAATGAGTCGTTCCAGCGGTCGGCGTCGATCAACGCGACGGTGTAGGGGGTGCCGTGGTCGTCGCGCTGCGTGATGATTCTGCGTCGAAGTTCAGTCATCGCTCTCGTACTCCGGGTGGGCCGGCTCCGCGCGGGCTGGATAGAGTCGGATAGCGTAGATGTTTGATT
The DNA here is from genome assembly GCA_030745285.1 of Dehalococcoidia bacterium. GTDB lineage: Bacteria > Chloroflexota > Dehalococcoidia > UBA2979 > UBA2979 > SHYR01. The sequence continues at coordinate 7,244 of JASLOV010000170.1, forward strand.
CGAACGAACGTTCTACGATGGAGGCTGGCCTGTCAAGGCCTGAGCACCCTCGAAATCCGCCGGCAGGCGTGTTGCGGGTGCTTGAGCACGACTCTATGCTTGGCCCGCCCAGATTCGGGCGCCGCTCCGTGGCCTCCCCGAAACCCGCATCTACCCGTTGGGAGATGACCGCATGACTAACCCCATTGCCGAAGCCCGCGCCGACGGCCGCACGCTGTTGACCGAGGTCGAATCGAAGCAGCTGCTGCACGACGCGGGCATTCCCGTCACGCAGGCGCGGTTCGCGGCAGGCGCCGACGAAGCGGTCGCCGCGGCCGAGGAGATCGGCTTCCCGGTGGTGCTCAAGATCGTTTCCGGCGACATCGCCCACAAGTCGGATGTCGGCGGCGTCGCGCTGGACCTCGCGGATGCGGACGCCGTGCGGTCGGCCCATGCCGCGATGCTGGAGGCGGTGAAGGCGACGGCGCCCGACGGCACCGTCGACGGCGTCTCCGTGCAGCAGATGGCCCAGCCGGGTACGGAGATCATCGTGGGCGTGACAACGGACCCGCAGTTCGGTCCGGTGATGATGTTCGGCCTGGGTGGCATCTTCGTGGAGGTGATGAAGGACGTCGCCTTCCGCATCATCCCGCTGGAGCAACGTGACGCGAAGCAGATCGTGCGCGAGATTCGCGGGTACCCGGTGCTCGAAGGGGTGCGCGGTCAAGCGGGTGCCGATCTGGACGCGATCGAGCGGCTGCTGATCCAGGTCTCAGACTTCGCGTGGGAGCATCGCGAGGTCGCGGAGCTGGACCTCAACCCAGTAATTGTTCGCCCGGACGGCGCGCTGGCCGTCGATGCCCGCGTCGTGCTCGCGGCCGAGGCTTAAGGTGTCCGTCGATCGGGCGCGCCTGGATCGCGTGCTCAACCCTCGCAGCATCGTTGTCGTTGGGGACAAGGGCCCCGGCTACACCTGGCTCTCCAACCAGTCCGAGTTCACGGGCGACCTCTACTCCGTGCAGGTCGACGAGAAGGAAATCAAGGGCATCGAGGAGAAGGGCATTCCAAACTTCGCCTCGCTGGACAAGGTCCCGGGCGAAATCGACCTCGTGATCTGCGCCGTGCCGCGAAGCGTCTCGCCGTTCATCATCGAGGCCGCCGCCCAGAAGGGGGCGGCGGGGGTGCATATGTTCACCTCCGGCTTCGCCGAGACCGACGAGCCCGAGGGCATCGCCCTGCAGGAACGCATCAAGGAGATCGCCACCGAGAGCGGGCTGGCGCTGGTCGGCCCGAACTGCATGGGCATCTACAACCGCCGCCTGGGCGTGAAGTTCACGGGCGCGGCGGTCCAGGGCGATGGCGGATCGGTCTCGGTGATGGCGCAGAGCGGCACTCACACCATCGGCTTGACGCTCGGCCTGCAGGCGGCGGGCATCGAGGTGACACGCTCGATCTCGATGGGCAATGTCCTCGTGATCAACGAAGCCGACTACCTTGAGTACCTGATCGACGACGACGACACCAAGGTGATCGTGATGTACGTGGAGGGGGCGAAGGACGGCCGGCGCCTCTTCGAGCTGCTGAGGTCCGTGCGCGGCAAGAAGCCGGTCGTGCTCTGGCGCGGCGGCCGGGCCCGTGCCGGCGGCCGCGCGATCCACTCGCACACCGCATCGCTGGCCTCTTCCGGCGACGTCTGGGCAGGGTTGTACCGGCAGACCGGCATCATCCCTGCCGGCAGCGCCGACGAGGTGGTCGATACCGTCGCCGCACTCGTGAACATGACGCCGTCGAGCAAGCGCAACCTGGCGCTGATCGCGATGACCGGCGGGCAGTCGGTCGCCATCAGCGACCAGTTCGAGCGGGCCGGCTTCGAGGTCCCGCGACTCTCGCAGCAGTCGTACGATCGCCTGGCCGAGTTCTTCAACGTGATCGGCGGGTCGTACCAGAACCCCTTCGATGCGGCCGGAACCGTGCGCGGCGGCGAGGAGAACTTCAAGAAGCTGCTCGACATCCTGGAGGACGAACCGGCGATCGACGGCGGCATCGCCATCGAGCTGAGCACACAGGGCTACGACAAGAACCCGAAGTGGCTCGACGCCACGCTCGAGCAGCTTGCCTCGTACCGCGAGCGCACCGGACAGCCCGTGATCACGCTTTCGCCGACTGGCGGGGTGATGTCGGCGAGCGGCGCCTCGGAGGCGGCCGTGAAGGCGGGCGAGGCGATCGCGGCGCGCGGCTTCGCGCTCTACCCGAGCTTCGCGCGTGGCGCAGACGCGCTGGGCCGGGTCGTGGACTACTACGCGGCGCTGGAGGAGTAACGCTCCGCCACCGTGTCAGCTGCAACCCACCGGCGCGCTTCTGGTGGCTTCTCAGGCCACTTCCCGATTGACCAGGGATACCCCTACCGGGTATCTTGAGCATCGCATATGTCAGCATCGCCAGGCGCACCTGAACGTCGGATCTACCTCGACTGGGCGGCTACCACGCCCGTCCGGTCGGAGGCGCTCGACGCCATGCTGCCGTACTTCTCCCAGGACTTCGGCAACCCGTCCGGCCACTACGGTGCGGGGCTGCGTGCGGCCGAGGCGCTGGACCGTGCGCGCCAGGAGATCGCGGACGTACTCGGCGCGATCCCGGAAGAGGTGGTGCTCACCTCCGGCGGGACGGAGAGCATCAACGCCGCGCTGAAGGGCGTTGCCTTCGCCCAGCGTGATGCCGGCGCCGGCAGCCACATCGTGACGACGCAGGTGGAGCACCACGCCGTCCTGCACTCGGCCGAATACCTCGAGCGCTTCGGCTTCGATGTCGAGTACCTGCCGGTCGACGGCGAAGGGCGGGTCGAGCCCGCCGACGTGGCGGCGGCCGTGCGGGAGGACACCGCGCTCGTCTCCATGATGTACGCCAACAACGAGGTGGGGACGGTGCAGCCACTGGCCGCCATCGGCCGCGCCGTGCGCGCACGAGCCGACGAGCTGGGGCGGCGGGTGCCGCTGCACACCGACGCGGTGCAGGCGGCGACCTCGCTCACGCTCGACGTCGACACCCTCAATGTCGACGTGCTCTCGCTCTCCGGCCACAAGTTTGGTGGCCCGAAAGGGACGGGCGTGCTCTACCTGCGCCGCGACGTGCCGTTCCTGGAGCAGGCCTCCGGCGGCGGGCAGGAACGCCAGCGGCGCTCCGGGACGGAGAACGTCCCCGGCGCCATCGGGCTGGCGACCGCACTGCGGCTCTCGCAGGGTGAGCGCGAGCGGTTCACCGAGCAGACGTCTGCGCTCCGCGACCGCCTGCTGGAGCGCGTGCTGGAGGTCTGTCCGGACGTGCGACTGAATGGCCACGCGACGGAGCGGCTGCCGCAGAACCTCCATCTCTGTTTCGACGGCGTCGAGGGCGAGTCGGTGGTCGGGTTGTTGGACGGCGATGGCGTGGAGTGCTCGGCGGGCGCGGCCTGCACATCGGCGACGTGGGAACCTTCGCATGTGCTGCTGGCGATGGACGTGCCGCTGGAGCTGGCGATCGGTTCCGTGCGGATGACGGTCTGGCCCTCGTTGGACGAGGCGGACATCGACTACGCGGCGGACTGCCTCGGGGCGGCGGTGCGGCGGATTCGTGCGGAGGCCGCACCCGCGCTCTAGGCCCGACTCCGGGCCCGTGCGCCGGGCCGCACTTGAGGTTCGCTGCTGGCGCACCGGCCGGTTGGAAGGGCGGGCGCGCCGGCAATTGCATATGCGCTTTACATACAACTACCTGACGCGTTATCGTACCTGGGCTGTATATGCGGATGAACATTAAGGCTGTACCCGGCGACCCCGGCGCCGGGCGGCGAAGTTCCGCCGACGGGACGATGCAGGTGAACGACTCCCCCTTCGACGACTACCTCGACCTCGTTGAGGCTGCTCGCGAGCTTGGCATCCATCCGCAGAGCCTGCGACGGCTGATCAAGCAGAAGCGTGTTCCCGCCACGATGTTTGCGGGGAAGTACCTGATCGAGCGCGACAAGCTGGAGATGTTCAAGGCGAACTACGACCCGCGCCCGGGTCGCAAGCCGATTCGCCGCCTGCTCTAACACCTTCCCCGGCTGCCGACGCAGGACGACCGCGGTACTACCGCGGTCGTCCTGCGTGGAGCGTCCCGTGCGGGATGAAGGCAGGCGTGGCTCAGCCGGGCTCCGGCTACTGGTCGCCGCCCGCGCCGCCCGCGGTGGCCCCGGATCGCCGTGTCTGGGCGAACCACACCGCCGCCCCGATCACTCCGACCAATACGATCGCTGCGATCACGATGATCGCCGTGTCGCCGCCTCCGCTGGAGCCGCTCCCGGCCGTCGAAACCGCGGAGAGCGTCCGCACCTCACCGGAGAGGAAGTCGACCTTCCAGATCAGCTCATCGCCGTCGACGTCATCGGCGTTGTGCGACTCGATCTCGCCGGGCAGGGCGAGCCGGATCACGAACGAGGCGTCCCCCAGCAGCAGCTCCGCGAAGGCGTTGCCGAACGGGCTGTCATCGGAATCGCCCGACAATTCCTCCGAGCTGAGGTCGAGCTCCGCCTCGAACCGCCAGCCGCCGTCGGTGCGCTCGAGCACGAGGCTGCGGAAGAGACCGTCGTCGCCGGAGGGGGCCTCACCGATGTTGACGCCGCCGGCGCCGAAGGTTCGCTCGATGGACGCGGCGACATCGTCGCCGCTGCTGAACGGTACGGTCACGCGCAGACCGGAGAAGTCACCCTCCTCGTAGGGCTCGACCGAGGCGCCCGGGGGCAGGTCCGCCTGCTCGACCTCGGAGAACGCCTCCTCTGCCTGCGCGAAGGACTCGTCGACGGCGGTGAGTACCGAGACCGTCCCGGAGCCGTCTTCGCTCACGCGGATGCCGATCTCGATGCGGAAGCAACCGGTCGCCAGCACCGCCAACACCAGCAGACCGATCAGTTTCACGGCCAGCTGCGTACCCCGCGCCCGTCGCGCCTGAAGATGCATCAGATGCCAACTCTTTCGCACATTTCGTTCTCTCCCGCGGCCCGGTGCTGCCCGGCTAGTCGAACTCAGAACGGGCGTCGCCTTCGCGATGGAGGTAGTTCATCGAGCGCTCGTAGTCGGCGGCGGTGATGCGGCCGCCCTCGTGCAGGGAGGTGAGCAGCACTTCCATCGTGATCACGGGATGGAGGTTGATCGCCATCGACTCCAGCCGCCGTCGTGCGCCTTGCTCGCGGTCGACGAGCACGATGGCGTCACTGACGTACAGTCCGGCGCCGCGCAGGCGTTCCGCCGTCTGCACGAGCGAGCCGCCGCCGGCCGTGAGATCGTCGACGATCAACGCCGACTGCCCGGGCCGGTAGATGCCTTCGATGTGGGGTCGCGCGTGGTCGTCCAGCGTCGGGTCGGGTCGGGCGTAGAGCAACGGCACGCGCATCTGCAGTGAGAGCGCCGTGGCGACGTGCAGTCCGCCGATCGGGACCCCGGCGATCACGTCGAAGGGGGCGACCTGCTGCTTGCGCATCGTCATCGCCGTCTGCAGTTCGCTCTCGATCAGGCGGGCGACGTGGGCGAGCGTGCCGGGGCGGGAGATCAGCAGCTTCGGGTTGAGGTAGACGGGGGAGTGGCGCACTGTGCGGCCGAGGGAGAAGTCGCCGAACTGGACGCCGCCCAGCCGCCACAGCTCCTCGCAGAGCCAGAGCCGTCCCTCCGGCTCCGGCCGGGTGTGCGAGCTGCCACTCATCGCCGCCGCTCCCCCGGGTGGTCGAGGGCATCCGGGTTCACGAGGTGCTCCGGCCGTTCACCGGCGAGGCCGGCCAGCAGGCCGTCGACGGCGAGCGACGCCATGCGCTCGCGCGTGCGCTCCGTTGCGCTGCCGACGTGCGGCACGACCATCAGGTTGGGCGCATCGAGCAGCGGGTCGTCGGTGGGCAGCGGCTCGGGGGTGGTGACGTCCAGCGCCGCCGCGCCGATCCGTCCCTCGTGCAGCGCGGCCGCCAGGGCCGGCTGGTCGACGACGCCGCCTCGCGCCGTGTTGACAAATACCGCGTGCGGCTGCATGCGCGCGAACACGGCGGCATCGAACATCCCCTCCGTCTCCGCGTTGAGCGGGACATGCACGGAGACGAAGTCGGAGGTTGCGAGCAGGGCGTCGAGGGTCATCAGTTCGCCCGGGAAGTTGGCCACTTCGCTGCGTCCATGGTAGATCACGCGCATGCCGAACCCGCTGCCCCGCTCGGCGACGGCGCGCCCGATGCGGCCCGGCCCGACGATGCCGAGCGTGGCGCCGCTGATGTCGCGACCGAGCAGCCACGTCGGGTGCCACGGCCCCCAGGTGCCGTCGCGGACGGCGCGTTCACCCTCGCTCAGGCGGCGGGCGGCGGAGAGCAACAACGCGAAGGCGAGGTCGGCCGTGGCTTCCGTCAGCACGCCCGGAGTGTTGGTGACCAGCACGCCGCGCTCGGTGGCCGCGGGGATGTCGATGTTGTCGTAGCCGACGGCCAGGTTTGAGACGACACGCAGCCCCGGGCAGCGGTCGAGCAGGGGGCCGTCCACGCTCTCGGTCAGCATCGAGAGCATCCCATCGCAGGGTGCGGCGCGCGCGGCCAGTTCGCCGGCGGGCGGCGGGTCGTGGGGCTCCCACACGTCGACATCCGCGACGGCGCTCAGCCGCTCCAGCGGTTCGCTGCCGGGAAGCGCTCGGGAGACGAAGACCCGCGGTCGGTCAGCCACGGCGGCGCTGGTCGGGCTCGTCCCCGCTCAGGAAGCGTGGCTGGTAGTCGGAGCTACGCCCTTCGATCTGGGCGTGGTGCATGCGGTCGTGGCGGTAGTAGGAGCGCAGCCACTGCATCACCGTCAGTTCGCCGAACATCTGCTGCGTGGCGGTGCGCTCGAAGTCATCCGGCGCGATGCCGGCGATGATTTCCAGCGTCTCCGCTCGCAGTCTCTTCAGTTCGTCACTGTGCTGGCTGACGGTGGCGTCGTGCGCCTGCTCCAACGAGTAGGCGGTGGGGTCGGCGGTCGTGCCGCGCAGGTCGGGGTTGTCTTCGACGAGCGCCCGCTGCACCCAGGCGCGGTACGACGTCTCCATCGAGGCGAGATGGGAGAGCTGCTCCTTCACCGACCAGCCGTCCTCGCCGTCGCCCTCGGGTGGACGTTCCTCGGCCCGTTCCTCGTCGATCCCACCAAGCAGCGCGAGCAGACCGTCGCGCTCCTCGGTCATCTTCTCGGTCAGTTCGCGGATCTGCTCTGGAGTGGCCATGGCGCGGATTGTATCGCGCCTCGGTGGGAGGGGGCCGTCAGCTCGCTTTGTTGCGGCGCCAGAGCGCAAGGCGATCGTGCTTGCTGTCGAGATGAGCCACGCCGGCCCACCTGTCGATGAATCTGTGGTACCCGGCGAGGCCGGGCGACAGAGACACGAGCAGGTACGCCTCCAGGATCATCTTCCGCTGGTGCTCTTGCGACAGCGAGTCGAACCAGGACAGGTCGGCGGCAATCAGGCAGATGCCATCTGCCCATGCGCGATTCAGGCGACTCTCTTGCAGCTCTGCCGCCATGGCGACGTGTGCCTGCTCTTCGCTGGCCACATCGAACAGTCGCATCAGCAGGGACCCGGAATCCGGGGTTTCGGCGTGTGTTGAGGGATCGACCACGTGAACTCCATCCCCCACCGCCAGCCTGGCTGTCAATACAGACAGCCTCCGTAAGACCCCCTATTCGCTCCTTCCGGGAACTCCCCACCAATTCGAGATTATCTCACCAATGAATTCGCGTCACTCTTCCGGATCGCTCAGCCCCTCGAGGTCTTGCAGTGAGCTGGCCGCGCGACGGGCCTCTTCAAGAGCCTTCCGCGCGTCCTCTTGCATCTCCTCTAGTCGCCGTTGAGCCTCGAGCGACTGCTGCTCTGCCTGCACGGCCAACGCCTGGGCGACATCCGACTGAAGCGTTGCACGCTCGGTCGTGGCCCGTCGCACTTCCAGCTGTAGCAGCGCACGGTCCTCCGTCGCTCTCGCCACCGACTCTTCTCGCTCACTGAGCTGTCGGCTGAACCGGCGTTCCGCGGCTGCCGCCTGCTCAGCTCTCGCCTGCGTTCTGCGGACCTCCGCGTCGGCGTCCTCGGTCTCGGCGATGCGAGTTCCGGAGCCGAGCCACTCTTCCAGCACGGGCGTTCGTGCGAGGCGCGCGGCGACCCACGAAGGGAGGGTTGCGGTGATCACGATGATCCGCTCGGTGATCCCCAGCAACAGGCGAAGTGCCCAGGAGGTCAACCACACCACCGAGCGCAGTCCCCCGATCAACAGCTCGACGACAGCCGCGCTGCCCATCGCAATGACGGCCCAGACGCCGGGTCTCGCCGGCGTCGCAACGGCCGCTCCGAGGGCGATCGCGATTTCAGCCAGGGCGTAGATTGGTAGCGGCAGCACCTGGCGGGCGCCCTGGACGTATGGGTGTTCTGGTGAACCCGCCGCCGTGGCGGCAAGGGTAGCTCCCCCATCCGCGTTCGCGGCTGCGGTCGGCACGACCTGACTCCATATCTCGAACCCGCGTAGCACGGCAAACAGGCTCACAGCCACAACGTCCACCCAGAAGGCGGCGAGGCCCAGGCGGCCCTGCCGCCACCACGAGTAGACGATCGACGAGACCAGCGCTCCGCCGATCAGCCAGGGCAGCAGCGATGAGGCGCTGGTCCATGCCGACAGCCCGAGCAGCTCTGCGCCGACCACGAAGAGCATCAAGGTCGCCAGCGCTGACAGTGCGAACACACCGGTGCCGACGAACAGGTCGGCCACCTCGGTGCCCCGGCCAACATTGCGATGAGCCGAGTCGCGGACGATGTCCGCAAAGTGCCGGTGACGCCATGCGCTGACGCGATTGCCCACCCGCTGCAGTGCTCCGGTGACGGTCGCCTGAAGCTCGGCTACCTTGTCCCGGGCGAAGCCAACCAGTCGCTGCAGTGCTCCAAAGAGTGGCAGGAACACGAGGCCGGCGACGGCGTAGACCGCGAGCAGTAGCGAGGCCGCAAAGATGACGATGACGCCCGTCGCCGCTAGCTCGGTGAAGCCGTACGCAAAGTCAGTCATGAGTCTTCCTCTCTGGATGCCCGTTGCTCAGTCAGCTCTTCTCCGCGGGACAGTCGCACTGGTGGTCGGAGGCGAAGCTCTGAATTCGATTCCCGACCTCCTCGTCCTCATCGATGGCGGACACGAACTCGACGCAGAGCGGATCTGCGGGGGCGAGATACGCTCGGATCTCCTCCTCGAAATGCACTCCGCGCTGTTCGCTCGCCTGGAACGGGCCGATCACCACGAAGATGTCGGTGAGGATGCCGGCGGGGAGGACGCCACGTTCATAGTTCGCACATGCCCAGCGGTCCGAGTAGTACGGCTCGGCGTCCCCTGAGATCACGAGGAACCTGTCTCTGGGAGTCGATCCGAGCAGTTGAACGCCGGTGACGATTGCCTCCGTGATCGGGGTCGAGCAGTCGTCCTTCGGTACAGTCGCGTCCGCGATCTTCTTCCGCTGTGCCGTTGCCCACTTCTTGAGCTCGCCCTGAAGTTCCGCCTGCTCGTCACACCAGGCTTCCGCACTCACGAAGTAGCGCCGGTGCCTCTCGAGGTCGATCATCGTCTTCTCTGAATGTGCCCGCGCACTCGTTCG
>JASLOV010000171.1 GCA_030745285.1 Dehalococcoidia bacterium
GACAGGTGGCCGAGTAGTCGCGGGGCTGCGTGCGACCCTCTGTGATCGCCCGCTGCTGAAGATAGTCGAGCACCTCCCCATTCTCGCAGTGGAGCTGCATCAGCCCGCCCTCGCGGGCGATCACCTCCATCGCCGCGGCGATGGACGCGTCGGGGGACATCAGCGTGCCCCAGCGCTTGTAGGTCATGAACGCCTTGTATGCGCGGACCCCCATGCGCATCGCCTCCGGCAGCGACTCAAGCACGTACGGCGTATTCGTGAGAATGAAGTTCAACGAGACATCGACGACCGACGCGGTGCTCACCTTCGCGGTGATGCGCTCGATCGCGGCGGGCAGGGTCTCCTCCTGCGGGGCGTTGTAGGAGACGAACGGGATGATCGTGGTCAGCCCGGCGCGCGCGGCAGCCCGCGACCCCTGCTCCCAATCCTCCAGCCCGAGATGAACATGGCAATCGATGGCGCCCGGGAAGACGTACTTGCCGGAGGCGTCGACTTCCTCGCGTCCCTCCGGCAGGTTCTCGCGATGGCCGACCGCCGTGATCTGTTCGCCGTCGATGGCGACTGCCGCCTCGAACGCAGCCGTCGCAGTGACGACCGTACCGCCGTGGATCACCCTGTCCACCGTGCCATTCGCCATCACGCCCCCCTATGTCGAGGCGCGACCGCGCCGGAGTGAGCGGCCCGGCAACGCACCGGTGTGTTCGCCCCCGTCGATGACGGACCGGCCATTCACGATCACATGCTCGATGCCTGTTGCGTACTGCTTCGGTTCGGCTCGCGTCGCCGGTGCGCCCACGGTCGCGGGGTCGAAAACGACGATGTCGGCCTTGAAACCGTCGCGCAGCAGACCCCGGTCGGGAACGCCGAGTCGTTGCGCCGGGAACGAGGTCATCTTGCGGATGGCCTCCTCCAGCCCGAGATAGCGCTCCTTGCGGACGAAGTGGCCGAGCAGGTGAGGAAAGCAGCCGTAGGTCCTCGGGCTCGGATGCTCGCCGAGCAGCATCGCGTCACTGGCGATCATGCCGTATGGATGGGACAGGAAGGCAGGGAGGCTCTCCTCTCGGGGGCCGATCCCCACCCAGGAGATGCCGAGATTCTCCTCCACGAGCAGGTCGAAGAAGGCGTCCAGCGGCTCCTGCGAACGCAGCTCGGCGATCTGCTCCATCGACTTGCCGCTGTACTGCGCGTTCTCTGGTTGCGTGAAGGTCGTGAGCCAGCTCGCCGCCCAGCGATCCGGGCTGTCGCGAGTATCCATTTCCCCCTTCATGCGGGCGCGTTCATCGGCGTCGGAGAGCGCCGTCATCAGACGCTCCGGTCCGCCGTCCTTGGCCCAGTTGGGCAGCAGGATCGTGGCCGTGGTGCTGGAGTACGGGTAGGTGTAGCAGTCGAAAGTGACATCCAGGCCTTCGGCCCGGCCGTCCTCGACCAGTTCGAGGAACTCGTGGTGTCCGACGCTGCTCATGCTTGACTGGTAGTAATGGGTGAGGTGCACGGGACTGCCGCTGCGACGGCCGATCTCGATCGCTTCCTCGAACGGCGCCAGCGATCCCTGTGCCCGCAACGCGCCTCGGGTGTGGGTGTGGTACATCCCCCCGAATCGGGCGGAGACTTCGGCCAGCTCGACCAGCTCGTCGGTGGAGGCGTAGGCGCCCGGCGGGTAATCCAGGCCCGTGGAGAGACCCCACGCGCCCTCCTCCATCGCCTCCCGCGTGATCGCTTTCATCTCGCCGAGGTCGGACCCCGTCGCCGGACGGTCGTTCCAGCCGACGCCCCAGATGCGTACGGGCGAGTTGCCGAGGATGTACGCGATGTTGACGGCGACCTTGCCGTCGTAGCGCGAGAGCAGATCGGCGACGGTAAGCCAGTCTGCGGGGTGCGGTGGGTAGCCGTTCAGCCCGGAGTCGAGCCAGATGAAGCGCTGGAGTTCTTCGTGACTCCTGAAGGGCGCGTGTGAGATGCCGTCGATCCCGATCAGCTCGGTGGTTACCCCCTGCCGTACCTTCGGGTCGTGGTCGGGTTCGCCGAAGATCGTCAGTCCTGCATGTGAGTGCAGGTCGATGAAGCCCGGGCAGACGACGAGGCCATCGGCGTCGATCGCACGCGCGGCGGTGAGATGCGTGGCGTCGCCGCGATGAATGCGGACGGCCTCGCCGTCGACGGCGACCGTGGCGCGGAAGCCGGGACTGCCACTGCCGTCGATTACCAGACCGCCGCGGATCAGCAGTTCGGGCATGCGCCTCCACGTCCCAGCCGCGGATCGGCCGCTCCTCGATCGGGCGCCCCGCTCCGTCGTGCCCGTGGCCGGCTTAGTTGCGCTCGAGGATCGTGCTGGCGCCGAGGCCGCCACCGCGGGTGCGGCGATGCTAGCACGTGGCCGCCCGTCCCCTGACATGTCGTGCCGGCAGTGGGTCGAATTGCGCCCGGATAGCTGAGCGCACTCGCCCGTCGGGCGTCCTCCCAGATCGTGAGGTCGCCGGGCGCTCGCCAAAGACTCGCCCCCACACGTCGCAGATCTCTCCGACCGTCCAGTACGCGCAGGTCGACGCTTGAAGATCTGCCTGTACGGCCGAACCGCCCTAGCCCACACCGGGTGCCGCTGTATCATCGCGGCGCTGTCGTCGTCTCTACCGCGCGGGGTCCGAATCCGGATCCCCCGGGGCGACGGCGAGTCTGGTGCGTTGATGATCGTAGGCGTGCTCGTTGAATCCCACCCGGACGAACGGCGAGTCGCCCTCGTCCCGACGGTCGTCCCGGCGCTCCAGAAGCACGGCGCGGAGGCCGTGATTGAACGGGGTGCCGGCGCTCGAGCCGGGTTCGCGGACGCCACGTATGAAGCGCAGGGCGCCGGAATCGCAATGGACCGGGGAGAGGTCTTCGCCTCCTCCGACGTGCTCCTGCGAGTACGTGCGTTCACCGCGGACGAGCCCGACCTCGCGTCGCTGCGCGAGGGGCAGGTCCTGGTCGGGTTGCTGAACCCGCTGGGCGCTCCCGCAGTGATCCAGACACTGGCGGAGCGCGGCGTGGATGCCTTCGCCCTGGAACTCCTGCCCCGAATCACGCGGGCGCAGTCGATGGATGCCCTGACGTCGATGGCGACCATTGCCGGGTACAAGGCCGTCCTGCTCGCGGCCAGCACCGTGACGAAGATGTACCCGCTGATGATGACCGCGGCCGGTACGATCACTCCGGCGCGCGTCCTCGTCGTCGGGGCCGGCGTCGCCGGACTGCAGGCGATCGCAACGGCTCGCCGCCTTGGCGCGGTCGTGCAGGCCTACGACGTGCGCCCGGCCGCCAGGGAGCAGGTCGAGAGCCTCGGGGCGAGGTTCGTCGCGCTCGATCTCGAGACAGACTCGGCGGAGGACGCCGGTGGTTACGCACAGGTGATGGACGACGAGTTCTACCGCCGCCAGCGCGAGCTGATGACCTCGCTCGTCGAGGAGAGCGACATCGTGATCACGACCGCGGCCGTCCCGGGCAGTCCCGCGCCGGTGTTGATCATGGAGGACGCCGTTCACGCGATGCGGCCGGGCTCGGTCATCGTCGATCTGGCCGCCGAGACGGGCGGAAACTGCGAGCTCACCCGTCCCGGCGAAACGGTCAGCATGAACGGCGTCACCGTCGCCGGGCCAACCGAACTTGCTGCGACGGTCCCCTTCGACGCGAGCCAGATGTACGCCAGAAACGTGACCTCGTTTCTGGGTAGCCTGCTGGACGACGGCGCGGTGCGCCTCGACCTCGAAGACGAGATCCTGCGCGACACCCTCCTCACGCACCGGGGCACGGTGGTTCATCCGCGGGTGCGCGATCTGCTCGGGCTCGCTCCGCTCGAGTCTGCGGGACGGAGAGAGGAGTAGCTCCATGGAAGTGTTCGTTGCCGCGCTGACGATCTTCGTGCTCGCGCTCTTCGTGGGCTTCGAGCTGATTTCGAAGGTCCCGCCGCTCCTCCACACGCCGCTCATGTCGGGCGCAAATGCGATCTCCGGCATCACCCTCGTCGGCACGCTCGTGACCTCCGGGGCGCAACTGACAATGTTCACGACGATTCTGGGATTCATCGCCGTCACGATGGCGACCGCCAACGTGGTCGGGGGCTTCCTCGTCACACACCGCATGCTGGAAATGTTCCATCGGAAGAGCGACGTTGCCTGACGTCTCGTTGTCCGATGCCGGCATAGATCTGCTCTACCTCGGCGCGGCGGTCCTCTTCATCCTCGCGATCCGGGGGATGGCCAACCCGCGTACCGCCGTCCGCAGCAACCAGCTTGGCGCGGCGGGGATGCTCATCGCCATCGTTGTCACGCTGACGGACAAGCGGATCGTCAGCTACGAGGTGATCATTGCGGGTCTGGTCGTCGGCGGCCTCATTGGAGCGGTGATGGCCTACCGCGTGGCCGTCTCGTCGATCCCGCAGGTCGTGGCGGTATTCAATGGCTTCGGCGGTGGCGCGTCGGCACTCGCGGTAGGAGCGGCGCTGGAGGAAGCGCTCAAGGGCACACACTTCGAGGAGGTCGACCTCCAGTTCACGGTCGCCGCGGCGGCGTCGGCGCTAATCGGGGGCGTCTCTCTGACGGGCAGCGCGATCGCCTTCGGCAAGCTTCAGGGGCTGATCGGCGAACGGCCTCTGCTGTTTCCCGGCCGGCACATCGTGAACGCGACACTGGCAGCAATCTGTCTTGCCCTCAGCGCCTGGCTGATCGCCGATCCCAGCTCATCACTCCCGTTCTGGCTGCTCGTCGGGACGGCGTCGGCACTCGGGCTCATGCTCGTGTTGCCCATCGGCGGCGCGGACATGCCGGTCGTGATCTCGCTGCTGAACGCCTACTCCGGAATCGCTGCGGCCGGCCACGGCTGGGTGCTGAACAACAGCGTCCTGATCATCGCCGGCTCGCTGGTCGGCGCTGCCGGGTTCATCCTCACGGCCATCATGTCCAGGGCCATGAACCGCTCCCTGCTCAACATCATGTTCGCTGGCGTCGGAGCTGTGACCGCAAGTGAGGAGGAGAGCGACGAGGTCTATGCCGGTCGGGTGAAGGCCGCCTCTCCCGACGAAGTGGCGATGCTCATGGACGGCGCCCGCCGGGTCGTCGTCGCGCCGGGCTATGGCATGGCGGTCGCGCAGGCGCAGCATGCCGTCCACGACATGATGAGCGTGCTCGAGTCGAAGGGGGTCGAGGTCGAATTCGCGGTCCACCCCGTTGCGGGGCGAATGCCCGGGCACATGAATGTGCTGCTCGCTGAGGCCAATATCCCGTACGACAAGCTCAAGGAGATGGACGAGGCGAATCCCACGTTCAGAGAGACCGACGTCGTGCTCGTCATCGGTGCGAACGACGTCGTCAACCCGATGGCGCGGGAGAGCGACCCGTCAGTCCCGATCGCCGGCATGCCGATCCTCGACGTGGACCAGGCGCAGGTGGTCGTGATCATCAAGCGCAGCCTGGCGGCCGGATTCGCGGGCATCCCGAATCCGCTGTTCGCGGCGGACAACGCTCTGATGCTCTTCGGCGACGCAAAACAGATGGTTGCGGAGCTGACCGCAGCTCTGAAAGAGATGTAGCGTCGGCGCGGATCGCGAGTCGGTCCGGGCCGCAAGCCTCGGTCAACGCCCCCCTATCGGGTGTCATCGACCGCGACGACGCGACGGAGCTGCCGCACCGCGCTGGGTGTGTCGGCGTTTCGAGTGCCGCTCGTGCAGCGGACGGGCACGCCGTCAAACGATGATCAGCGATGCACCTCTTTGCCCTCTCTGCCAGAAGGGTCTCGCGGGGGAGCTTGGCCTGGTGGACGGCGGGCGGTACGTAGCCGATGGCGCCGTGCAGCCTGCGGTGGTACCAGTCGACCCATCCAGCATGGTCAGCTCAAGGTCGTCGAGCCCGCGCGCGGTGAATCGCTAGCCGTCCCAGCGCCATACCCGGTCCGCGAGGTACTGCCGAGTGCGGCCCGGGCCTCCCTGTTCCGTACGGAAGATCGCGGCATTGAAGAGCGTGACCCCCGCCGCCGCAAGGCTATCGAGCTCGGCGTCGAGCTGCGCCTCGTTGCCGAGGAGCGCCGCGTCTCCCGGGTTCGCAGCGCCGCCCTGATCGAGGATCGCACGGTAGGACGGCAGTGTTCCGTACGTCGCGAACTGACGATTCGCCTCCTCGCGCGCGCCCTGACATCGTCAGTGAGGGCGATCGGGAGGCTGGTGATGATCTCCGGCTGCCCCGCGTTCGCGTTCGCCGCCGCCCGGTCGATTCGAGGCTTGATGTAGTCCTCGATCGCCGCCGCGTTCGCCATCCACAGCACCGTGCCGCCGGCCAGCTCACCCGCCAGTCGCAACATCACCGGCGCCAGGGCGGCAATCCCGCAGGACACCGGGCCCGCCTCGCCGATCCCGCGCGCCTCCGTCGTGTAGGTGTAGAACTCGCCGTGCACGTCCGCGCCCTCGCCCCGCAGCAGCGGCATCAGGATCTGCAGGTACTCGCGCATCCGCGCCGCCGGCCGGTCGAACGAGATCCCCATCCGACCCTCGACCATGACCGCGTGAGCCAGCCCGATGCCGAGAGTGAATCGACCGCCTGAGGCCTCGTGCGCAACCCGCGCCTGCCCGGCGATCACCGCCGGGTGGATACCGAAGATCGGCACCACCGCCGTCAGCAGCCGAATCGACTCCGTCTCAGACCCGATCAACGCCAGCGTCGCCGTCGAGTCGCCCGCCATCGAGTACGCCGTGAAGCCTTCGGATTCGGCGCGCTGGGCGTCTGCGATCGTGCCGCCCAGGCTCGCACCACCGCCGTTCAGACCGATCTTCATCCCTCCTCCGCTCTCACCTTCCACCCGCCGATTTCCGCGGGAACCATCGCGGCGGATGGGACGCGCGTCAGACGAGCACGCCCTCAGCTACCAGGTCACCCACCTCGTCCATTGAAAGGCCCAGCACGCGCGTGCAGACGTCGAGCGTGTGCTCCCCCAGCAGCGGCGCGGGCGACCGGTGCCGGCCGGGAGTGGCGGAGAGCTGCGCGGCGGGGCCATCGTAGGCGGCGCGCCCGGTCTCGGCGTGGTCGAGGTACTGGTAGAAGCCGCGCTCGCGCACATGCGGGTCGCGCTCCAGCAGGTCCTGCGCGTGCTGCACCACGCCGGCGGGCACGCCGGCTGCCTGCAGGCGCTCCATCACGGTCTCGGCGGGGAGCGGGCGCGTCCACTCGCCCACGAGCTGCTCCAGGGCGTCCTCGTGCTGCTTGCGAGCGGCGACGGTGGCGAAGCGCTCGTCGCTCGCCGCCTCCGCGTGTCCCAGCGCCTCGCACAGCGCCACCCAGTGCTGGTTTTCGCGGCAGGCGATCGCGATCCAGCGGTCCGGTGAGCTGACCGAGTCCGTGTCGTCGGCGCAGCGGAAGGCGCCGTGCGGTGCCGCGGCCGGGTGGCGATTGCCGGTTCGGGTCTGCGAGGTGCCGTTCGCCAGGTAGTCCGGCAGCGCCGTGCCCAGGGCGTTCAGGACCGACTCGATCTGGGGCAGCTCGATCATCTGTCCCTCGTCGGTGTGCCGGCGGTGGCGCAGGGCGGCGAGGATGGCCGTGACCGAGTGGCCGGGGTTGATCACATAGTCCGGGTAGTTCGTGCCGACACCGAATGGCTCGCGGTGGGGAAAGCCGGAGAGGTGGCTGAAGCCGGTCACCGGCGTGAGCACCGCCCCGAAGCCCAGAAAGTCGCGGTGCGGCCCGTCGAGCCCCTGCATCGGCGCGTACGAGGCGATGATCGTCGGGTTGACCTCGCACAGCTGCTCGTAGCGAAGGTTCCACTTGTCGATCACTCGCGGCGTGAAGTTCGTGACGAAGATGTCCGACCGCTCGATGATGCGGTTGCCGATGTCCTGGCCGCGCTCGGTGTTCAGGTTGAGCTGCATCGAGAGCTTGCCGGCGTTCACGTTGTTGAAGTATCCGGAGACGTTGTGGGAACTCTTGAACGAGCCGTCCTCGTTGAGCGCGAACGGCTGCACGATGCGCAGCGAATCGATCTTCGCCTCGGACTCGATGCGGATGACCTCGGCCCCGAACGTGGCGAGCGTCTGGGACGCGATCGGCCCGACGCCGAACCAGGAGAAGTCGGCGACCAGCAGTCCTTCGAGCGGAAGCGGGGCCATCGGTACCTCCATTCGCGCGGTGAGCGCGCGACTAGCCGATCTCTGCGAGCAGTTCTGCCGTGTGTTCCGCCAGTCGTGGGGCCGGGTCGATGTGCGCGGGCGTTCGCGACAGTCGGTACGGCGCACCGGGGAACTCGATGGTTGAACCACCGCCATCGTCGAGCTCGATGTACCAGTCGCGCGCGCGCAGTTGCGTGTTCTCCGCGAGATCGTTGGGTGTTGAGACGAGACCGACCAGCAGGTTGCGAGACTGGCCCTGCTCGTAGGCTTCGCGAGCCGGCCGGCCGGCGAAGAAGTCGGCCACGACCTCTTTGATATGCGGCAGCGCCGCGCCCATGTCCTGGGCGGCGGAGGGGTCGGCCATGAGCTGGGTCAGCGTTGCCATGTTCAGCGATGAACAGGCGGTGGCGTATGGCTCGTCGTCGAGATCCGCCGCGCCACCCTCCTCGCGCATCCAGTCGACGAGTACGGGGAAGTCAGCGCCGCCCGGCGCCAGCACGTAGAGGCCGATATACCCGTCGCTGCACTCGACGATTCCTAGGCCGGGCAGGTCGAAGGGCAGCATGCCTAGGCCGCCCGCTCGCACGCGGTTCGTCTTCTGGAGGTCCCAGGTCTGCATCGCCGTTTCCTGGGCCAACGAGAGCGCTTCCTGCGCCGAGACTTCGACACGCTGGCCCTGCTCCGTGGCCTCCGCGTGCAGCAGCGCCAGCAGCGTGCCCTGTGCCGCCTGGATGCTGGCGCTGACGTTTGCCTGGTTCCCGTACAGCCAGTTCGGCGGGTCCTGCGGGTCACCCGCGAGCGTCATGACGCCGCCCATGGCCTGGCCCACGATATCGCTGTACGCGTATGACGCGTGCGGGCCGCTCTGACCGAAGCCCGTGACCGATGTGTAGACGAGCGCGGGCCGCTCCGCGGCGAGCGCTTCGAAGCCGAGGTCGCGCGCGGCCAGGTATCCCGGCGGGAAGTCTTCCAGGACGATGTCCGCGTTCAGCGCCAGCGAGCGGGCGGTAGCGCGATCGGCCTCGTGGTCCAGGTCGAGCACGATCGATCGCTTCGACGTATTGAGGACCGTGAACGCGAGACTGCTGTCCGGCCCTTCGCCCAGGCGTTCCACGAACGGCGGCGTGCGCCGCAGCACCCCGCCGCCCGGTGGTTCAACCTTCACGACATCGGCGCCGAGGTCGGCGAGCAGCCGGCCACAGTACGCGCCGATCTCATCGGTGAATTCGACGACGCGAACTCCTTCAAGAGCGCGGTCGGTCACATCGCCTCCCTGCCGGCAGCGCATCACCATGACGCGCGCGCGAGCATCGCAGTGATGGTACAGGCCGAGAGCAACTTAGTGGGGCGGGGCGTGCTTTCAGGTCGGTTGGACCCTGAGTCCAGGCGCCGTCGCGGCTGGCGCGGTCCGAGGCGCCGGCGAGGACCGCCTCCCGCTCCGAACGGTACGGGTTCAGGCTGAGGGCGTACGATGCGCCGTGTGTCGGGCGCTGCACTGAACGTCACGTTCGACCTCGGTATTGCCGAAGCGGCCTTCAACGCCGGCCTCGGCGTTGGGGGACAGAGTGACACTGCCGCTGAGATTCGGAATCCTCGCTCCGCAGGTCGTCCCGTACGCCGTGCAAGTCGAGCGATGGCGTGAGCTCGAGGACTTCGGCTTCGACGGTCTCTGGTTTGCCGACCACTTCGTGAACCCGGCCATGCCGGCGGGCCGCTGGTTCGAGGCGCACACGCTGATAGCCGCCGCCGCCGCGCAGACCGACCGCATCCGTATCGGCGCCCTCGTCACGTCGATTACCTTCCGCCACCCGGCCCTGCTGGCGAAGGAGGCGCTGACCATCGACCACATCTCCGACGGCAGGTTCGAACTCGGCATCGGGGCCGCCGGCGCACACCACGACTTTGAGATGACGGGGTTACCGGGGTGGGAGCGACCGGAGCGGGTGCGGCGCTTCCGGGAGTTCGTGCTGATGGTCGATGCCCTGCTGCGGCAGGAGGCGGCATCGTTCGACGGTGAGTACTACCGGGCGACTGAGGCGATCATGGCTCCCGGGCCGGTCCAGCAGCCCCGTCCACCGCTCACGCTCGCCGCCGGTGGTCCGGTCACGATGAAGTTCACGGCTCGCCTCGCCGACTCGTGGAACCAGATCCCGAGCGATGCAAGCATCGGCCAGCACTCCACCACGGCAGAGGAGTGCCTGAGCACGGTGCGGTCTCGGAATGATCGGATGGACGACTTCTGCGCGGCGGTGGGGCGCGACCCGGGGACGCTGCGTCGCTCCATCCTCGCCGGTGGCGGCGTCACGCCGGACGCTCTCTGGTCGTCGCCTGAGGCGTTCCGCGACTTCGTCGGCCGCTACGGCGAAGCCCGCGTTGACGAGTTCATCTTCTACTACCCCTCCCGAATCGAGCAGGCTGAGGGTCACTACGAGCGCATCGCCCGCGAGGTGATTCCGAACCTGAGGCGTGAGGCAGCTCCTCAGGGGGGTAGGGCGTAGGAGCACGAGACTCGCTCCGGCGTGATCGATCGCGCTCGCACGTTCTCACGCTGCCCGGGATCCTCGCACTTGCGTGATCTTCGTAGGCTCGGCGGGCCTTCTGGCACTCATGTTGGCGAGATGTTGGGCAGACGCTGTCCCGGACATCCGCGCGGTCGTCGGTGGCTTCCGTCTCTAGGACCGTTCTGGCCGCCATGGCCGCGCGGTTGTGACTACTGGTGGCGCGGGGTGCAAGGTGCTCCGACCCTGAAAGGGAGAATCGATGAGTTGGCTCACTCGAGTGCTTCGCCGAGGAGATCGCCGGGAGGAAGTGCGGCAGGCCGCATGCGCCCACACCAATCTCACGGCGCGATGGGACGATGCGCAGGACGTCGGCAAGGCTGAGAAGACGAGCCGCTACGCCTGTGTCTCCTGCGGCGAGATGTTCACGCGCGACGAGGCACAGACTCTCGGCGGCACGTACGCCGCTTGACTCGTCGAGCGCCGCTCTGCGCTGAGGGCGATCCGCAGCTACCGCCGGGGCAGCGCGCGACTCGGCGCTTAGTCAGCCACGTCGCGCAGCTCTCCCAGCGCGAGGCGCGCGGCCAGTTCGACCGCCGGGCCGCAGACCCGGGCGCTGACGCCGCTGCTCCGAAGCTGCTGCCCTCCCTCGGGTGTCGTCAGGTCAAGCCCCGTGAGCTCGCGACAGGCGGTGGCGCCCATCTCCTCGCGGAATGCGTCGTGGATCCGGCGGCCGATCGCGCCAGCGGAGGCGCGGTCGCCATCCGTCGTGTCGCGGCCCGCGACGAGCCCGACCGCCATGACCGCGCCCACGAGCGCACCGCACGTCGCTCCCGATCCACCGATGCCGCCGCCGAAGCCCGATGCCATGCGGGGCACACCGGTGGTATCCAATCCCATGCCCTGGCATACAGCCAGGGAGACCGACTCCGCTCAGTTGAACCCCGAACTCATGTGGTCGCGCGCCTGCTGCATCGTCATGAGGTGCCTCCGGGATCGTCCATGCCTGGCCCGATGCCGCCAGCGCTCGCGTCCGGCGACCTGATGCGAGCGATAGTATCGCAAGGCCCGGAAGGCTGACAGGACCATCGCTGGCCTGCGTCCCACTCTGGTCTCAACGTCTCGTTCAGGCCACGGGGAGGTGAACCACTGCCCCAAGAGCCTGGTGATGATCCTGGCCTCGTGTGTGACGCCAAAGGTAGGGGCGATCGTCCCCTGGCGAGGTTCGGTCTCACCCCGGGTCGTCGGGCCTCCTGAGTGTGGCGGATGCCGCTCTGCAGCGACGAGTCCCGACCCTGCCGAGCAGGCGAGCGGAAGCCGCTGGGAAGACAGCTCGCGCATCCCTGCGTGCCGGTCGCCCGGGCAATTCCGCATATAATGCGCCCCTGCAAGGCGCTGCGGTGACCGAAAGGTTGCAGGGCGATCCATGACCGACTCGCCATTGACTCACCTGTTCACCCTGTTCGCACTCCGCAAGCTCACGCTGCGCAACCGCATCGTCGTGCCCGGCCACGCGACGCTCTACATGCCGCCCGGCGGGCTTCCCACGGACCGCCAGCTTCAGTACTGGCTGGCGAAAGCGCGCGGCGGGGTTGGCCTGATCATCACGCACAACCACGTGATCACGCCGGGGACGCCGGACGGGCCGCCGGTCGGGCTGCAGCGCGATGAGTTCGTTCCCGCGTACGGGCCAGTCGTCGATGCGCTGCACGCGGAAGGTGTGGGGTTCCTGCTCCAACTCAATCACTCGGGCGCCTCCGGCTCGGGCCGCGGCACCGGGCCGGTCAGCCTCGCGCCGTCGGCCGTGCGCAGCGGCGCGGCGGCGAACATGCCGCGCGAGATGACGACGGCGGACGTCGAGGCGGTGCTCGCCGCCTATCGTCACGCCGCCACCCAGGCGCGGGACGCGGGTTTCGACGGCGTCGAAATCCAGGGCGAGGTCTCCCTCCTCGTCGCTCAGTTCATGTCGGCGGCGCGCAACACGCGCGAGGATGAGTACGGGGGCAGCCTGGACAACCGCCTGCGTTTCGTCCGCGAAGTGATCGAGGCGGTGCGCGACGGTCTCGGTCCGGACCTCGTGGCGGGTATCCGGCTGAGCGGCGATGAGTTCGTCCAGGGCGGACTGTCGATGGACGACATGGTCGAGATCGCGCCCCGGCTTGAAGTGACCGGGGAACTCGACTACATCCACGTCGGCGCCGGGCCGGGAGGCAGGACGCACATTCCGCCCTCGTACTACATGGCGGGCTGCTTTGTGTACCTGAGCGCGGCGATTCGCCATGCGACCACCCTGCCGCTGATCTGCTCGCAGCGGATCAACGACCCGGAACTGGCCGAGCAGGTGCTGGAGCGAGGGGTGGCAGATCTCGTCTCCATGAACCGCGCGATCATGGCGGACCCGGAGATGCCGGCCAAGGCCCTTGAGGGCCGGTTCGATGACATCCGCAAGTGCGTCGCCTGCAACGAATGCATCGGCCGCTTTCGCGACGGGCTGCCGATCGCCTGCACCGTCAACCCCGAGATGGGCCGCGAGGGCGAGATGGCGGAGCTCGTCCCCGTCGAGCAGCCACGACGCGTGATGGTGGTCGGCGGCGGCCCGGCCGGGCTCGAGGCCGCTCGCGTCGCGGCGCTCCGGGGCCACCGCGTCAGCGTCTATGAACGTGGCCCTGAACTGGGCGGACAGACGCTGCTGACTCTGCAGGCCCCGGGCCGCCAGGAGCTGGAGGAGATCGCCCGCTACTGCAGCCACCAGCTTCGCAACATGGAGGTCGCGCTGCACGTCGGGACAGAGGCGATCGCGGAACTCGTCGAGCGTGAGGCCCCGGACGTGGTACTGATCGCGACCAGGTCGACCCCGGTTGAGCCGCAGATCGAGCGACGCGACGATGCGCACGTGGTGGACGCGCGAGACGTACTTGCGGGGGACGCGAAGCCGGGGAAGCACGTCGTCGTGGTCGCCGGCGAGCAGCACATCCAGGCGCTCAGCACGGCCGACTTCCTCGCCGAGCGCGGTCACGAGGTCGAGGTGGTCACCTCCGCGCTCTACGCCGGCACGCAGCTCGAAGCCGGCACACACGAAGCCGTCTACCGCCGCCTGCTCGGCAAGAACGTCACGATCACGCCGCTCACGGAGGTGCGCGCCGTCTGCGGCCGCACGGTCGCCGTTACCAACACCCTCACGAACGCGGAACGGCAGGTCGACGGCGTCGACACCGTCGTGCTTGCCTTCGGCGGACAGTCCGGCGACGCGCTCGCGCGGGCGCTCGAGGGCGGGGGACGCGATGTGCACGTGATCGGTGACGCCTTTGCGCCACGTCGGCTGATGGACGCGATCTACGAGGGCACGCTCGCCGCGCGGCGAATTTGAACTCTGGCAGGACGAAGACGAGAGAGGACGAGCAGACATGGCTGATCTGGAGACGCAGGATCGCGCCTACCGCAACATCAACCAGTACTTCATCGAACGGGGGTTCGGTCCCCACTACACGGAGCTCGCGGCCGACCTCGGCCTCCCGCCGGACGAGGGTCGGGAGTTGCTGCGGGAGGTGATCGAGTCCGGGATCCCGGCGTGGCAGCATCCGGGGACCGACTACATCGTCTCGTTTCCCCCGTTCAACAGCATGCCAACGCAGTACCGCATCTCCGTCGATGGCAAGCAGGGCTGGTTTGCGCAGTGCGCATTTGAATCGCTGGCCGTGCGCTGGCACTTCCCCGGGCAGACGGTTCGCGTCGACGCGCCGTGTCTCGACTGCGGCGAGCCGATCGTGCTCGAGATGTGCGACGAGGAGCTGCTTTCGGTCGAGCCGGAAGGCGTCGTCGGATACACATACGGTGAGATCGGAGGTTCGCCGGAAGACCGGCCTTACCGCTGAGCGGGCATGAACTTCTTCCGGTCGGAAGAACACGCTCGCAACTGGTCCCAGTGGAACCCGGAAGCGGAGCAGCAACTGCAGCCGCTGGAGCACTACGCCGAACGCTTCGCAGGCGAAATGTTCCGCGCCCGCGTCCGCCCCGACTTCATGTCCTGGCTCGACGAGCAGCGCCGACAGCGCGAGCGCGAGCAAGAGGGGAAGTAGCGGGCAGCGAACACGTTGTCGCAGGAGGCCACGGCGACTGCCTCATGCTGGCCACCAGAGGTGGAGTGGCGTCAGCTTCACCGTGTACGGGCGCCCGTGACCTGGTATGGGGCGACATCACCGGCGGGGCTCACGAATCCGGGTGGCGGCGGACCCCGAGACTGGCTCCGGTCCGCTGTAGGCACTCCTGACCACGCAGAGGGAGATTGGCCCTCCCGGCCGCCGCCGGACTGTCGCAGTCTGGGTACGTCGCCTCGTCCTGGGAGGGGGTGCATCGGTGTACCGCAAGATTCTCCTGCCGCTGGACGGCTCCGAGCTGGCCCGCCTTGCGATCCCGCACGTTGGGGCGCTCGCTCGTGCGTTCGATGCGTCGGTAGTGCTGCTAGAGGTCGCGCCCGAGCTCAGGGGTCCAGCTGCCTACAACATCGAGGCGGCGCGGGAGGACGCACACGTCGACGCACAGGCCGACCTGGAAGTGGCCCGGGAACTGCTGCAGGGATACGAGATCGAGAACGTCGAGACGGCCGTGCTCGAGGGCTCACCGGGCGAGACGATCGTCGCGTTCGTCGAGGAGGCTCGGTGCGACCTGATCGTGATGGTCACGCATGGACGTTCCGACATCAGCCGCGCTCTGCTCGGATCCGTCGCCGAGCATGTGGTTCGACACAGCCATGACACCCCGGTGCTG
>JASLOV010000172.1 GCA_030745285.1 Dehalococcoidia bacterium
GCGGGAGATGCGCGCCAGCTCGCCCGGCACGTTGGCAGCCGCGACCGTCAGCCGGCGATGGCGACCCCCCACGAGCAGCCCGCGCTCCACGATCCTCCCCAGCAGGTTGATGTCGATGTTGCCCCCGGAGAGCACCGCCACCGCCGGCCCGGGGGCGGCGACCGCCCCGCTCAATAACGCGGCAACGCCCAGTGCGCCGGCCCCTTCGACCACCAGCCGAGCACGCTCCACGAGGAAGAGCACGGCCTGCACGATCTGTTCCTCGGTGACCGTCACAACGTCGTCGACGAATCGCTCGATCAGCCCGTGGGTCAGCTCCGAAGGACTCGCCACGGCGACCCCGCCGCGATCGTCCGTGTCGATGGCGCCGCCTCGACCGCCCCCGCATCGCGCGAGGCGACGATGCCGGGCATGGCCCGCGACTGCACGCCGATGACCCGGGCCCGCGGGCGCAGCGCTTTCACCGCCACGGCGACACCGGCCAATAGGCCACCGCCGCCCGCGGGCACCAGCACGGTCTCGACGTCCGGCGCCTGCTCGACCAGTTCGAGGCCGAGCGTGCCCTGGCCCGCAACGATCGCCGGATGGTCAAAGGGAGGGACGAAGACGAGCCCTCGTTCGGCCGCCAGTTCCTGCGCACGCGCGATGGCGAGGGCGAGCGGACCGTCCTCGACGACGAGTTCCGCCCCGTACGCGGCCGCCGCTCTCCGCTTGGCGAGCGGCCCTTCGGCGGGCACGACGACCGTCGCAGCCATACCGAGCGTCGTCGTCGCCAGCGCCACGGCCTGCGCGTGGTTGCCGGCACTGGCCGCGACGACGCCCGCAGGCCGTTGAAGCGTGGCCAGCATGTTGATCGCGCCCCGCACCTTGAACGACCCCGTGCGTTGCAGGTTCTCGCACTTCAGCATCACGGCGATGCCGGCGCGCCCCGACAGCTCGCGACTGGGCCACACCGGCGTCGTATGCATGAGCTCGTCGATACGGCCCCGTGCCGCCTCGATGTCGCTCAGAGTGACGTCGGCTTCCGTGGCCTTCATCGTGACCCTCCCGGCCGTGCTGCCTGGCGGGGACGGTCGAGGCGGCCGCTCCGGCTGCTCGACGCCCTCACCAATGTAGCGCTACGGTCAGGGCTCGATCGTGACCTTGATCGCGCCGCTGGACTTGTCCGCCGCCAGCGCGAAGCCTCGTTCGATCTCGTCGAGCGGCACGCGGTGGGTGATCAGGTTGCCCAGCACATCGCTGAACCGTCGCTCCAGTTCGATCGCGAGGTCGTAGTCGGCGTGCTTGCCGGCGAAGCCGTACATCAGCGATCCGACGATGCGCGGCCCCTTGCCGATCAGGCCCGCCGCCGGCATCGTCGCGGCCTGGTCGAAGACGCCGAGCACAAGAATGCGCCCGCCCCGCCGCACCACGGCCATCGACAGCGCCAGCGTCGCGCCGTCTCCGCCGACGCTCTCGATCACGAGGTCGACCGGGTTGGCCTGCGACCACTCCTCCAGCGCCGCCTCGCCCTCCTCGTCGCCGCCGAAGACATGCGTCGCGCCAAGCTGCCGCGCGGCACTGGCCTGCTGCTCGTGGCGCGCCGTCACTGCCACCTCGCCGGAGCCCGCCTGGCGGGCGTAGAAGACCGCCAGCAGCCCGATGATGCCGCCACCGAGCACAACGACACGCTCGCCCGTCGTGGCGTGGCCGGGATCGAGCTCGGCCGCCATGCGGTAGCCGTGCACCACCACCGCCAGCGGCTCCGTCAGCGCGCCGACCGCGAAATCAAGCCCGTCCGGCAGGCGGTGGAGGTTTTGCTGCGGCACGGTCAGTTCTTCGCGGTATCCGCCCGGCAGCGTCAGCCCGACGACGGTGAAGCGCGTCTCGCACAGCTCGATACGGCCGGAGAGGCAGGTTGCGCAGTGGCCGCAGAAGAGGTTCGGCTGCAGCGCAACCGGGTCGCCGGGCGACCATCGCTCGACCCCCTCCCCCACGTCGAGCACCTCGCCGCTGATCTCGTGCCCGGGCAGCCGTCCGCCGCGCCAGCGCTCGGGATGTCGCATGGCGTGCAGGTCGGAACCGCAGATGCCGCAGGCACGAACGCGCATCCGCACCTCGCCGGGACCGGGCGCGGGCGCGCCGTCGGCCTCGCGGATCTCGAACCGCCCGGCCTGATCGGACGTCCAGGCTTCGCGCATTGGGGGCTCCTCCGGATGGGCGGCACGCTGCGGCGCGCAGTATCGCACAGGCGTGGACGCCCGCTGGCCCCCATGCGACCCTCTGCCGCGCAGCAGGAGGGGGCTGATGGAGACTGTTCGCTACATCGTCTCGGACGTCGACGCAGCGATCGAGTTCTACACGAAACAGCTTGGATTCGAACTTGAAGAGCGCCCCGCACCGGTATTCGCGATGGTCGCGAAGCGTGACCTCAGGCTCTGGATCAGCGGCCCCGGCACCTCGGCCACCCGGCCCATGCCCGACGGCCGTGCCCCGGAGCCCGGCGGCTGGAACCGCATCGTCGTGAAGGTCGATGACCTCGCCTCGCTGGTGGAGAGCATGAGGGCGAATGGTGTCATCTTCCGCAACGAGATCGTCACTGGACCGGGCGGCAAGCAAATCCTCGCCGAGGACGGCGTCGGCAACGTCGTCGAACTCTTCCAGGCGGCCTGAGCGGCCGCTGCCCGGCCCCGCCAGCCCGTGACCTCCCCCACCGTCAGCAACGCCCTCGCGCTCGATGGCGCAGCCATCGAGGAACTGGCGCACGCGCTTCGCGCCGCCGTTTCCGGCGAGGTGCTGCTCGACCGCGCCTCGCGCCTGATCTACGCCGGCGACGCCTCGATCTACGAGATGGAGCCGGTCGCCATCGTCTTCCCGCGCGATACCGGCGATGTCGAAGCTGTCGTGCGCCTCGCCGGGCGGCGCGGCATCCCGGTGCTGCCGCGCGGAGCCGGCACCAGCCTCGCCGGCCAGGCGGTCAACCACGCCATCGTGCTCGATTGCTCGCGCCACATGGCGCAGGTGCTCGAAGTTAACACCGAGGAGCGGTGGGCACGGGTCCAGCCGGGTGTGGTGATCGCCGCGCTCAACCAGGCCGCCGCCGAGCACGGCCTGCAGTACGCCATCGACCCCGCCACGCAGAACCGCGCCACCATCGGCGGCGGCATCGGCAACAACTCCTGCGGCGCACGATCGGTGATGTACGGCAAGACGATCGACCACGTGCTCTCACTCGACGTCGTGCTGGCCGACGGCACGCGTGCGACGCTCGGCCCGGTCGCCGGGGACGCCCTGGAGGCGAAGCGCGCGCTGAGGACGATCGAGGGCGCCGCTTACCGCGAGGTGCCACGCATCGCCGCCGAGCAGCGGGAGGAGATTGAGCGCCGCTACCCGAAGATCATGCGTCGCGTCTCCGGCTACAACCTCGACGCCTTCACCCCCGACAACGTCGCCGAGGATGGCCCCGTCGACCTCACGCAGCTGATCGTCGGCTCTGAGGGCACGCTGGCGGTGATCACGGAGGCGCGCATGCGCCTGGTCCCCCTGCCCGCCGCGCGCGGCGTCGCCGCCGTCCATTTCGGCAGCGTCGTCGAGGCATGCGAGGCGGCCGTGCCGGCGCTCGCCCACGACCCGTCAGCCGTCGAGCTGGTCGGGCAGGAGATCATCCGCCGCTCCCGCGCCAACATCGGCTTCCGTGACCTCGTCGCGTTCGTGGAGGGCGACCCTGGCGCGATCCTGCTGATCGAGTTCTACGGCGAGAGCGAGGCCGAGGTCGAAGCTAGCCTCGATGCGCTGCGCAGTGACTTCGCGGGCCGCGAGCTCGGCTACGCCACCGTTACCACGACCGACCCCGCAGAGCAGCAGCGCATGTGGCGGATGCGACAGGCCGGGCTCGGCATGCTGATGAGCGTGCGCGGCGACGCCAAGCCCGTCGCCTTCGTGGAAGACACCGCCGTCGCGCCGGAGCGCCTCGCGCGCTTCGTCGAGCGCTTCGACGGCATCGTCGGCGCGCACGGCATCGAGGCCGCGTACTACGGTCACGCCAGCGTCGGCTGCCTGCACATCCGGCCGCTGGTGAACGTGAAGGAGGCGAACGGCCTGCGCACGACGCAGCAGATCGCAACCGAGGTCGCCGACCTCGTGCTGGAGTTCGGCGGCAGCCTCAGCGGCGAGCATGGCGACGGCATCCTGCGCGGCGTCTACACGGAGCGCATGTTCGGGCCGCAGCTGACGGAGGCGTTCCGCGATGTGAAGCGCGTCTTCGACCCCCGGGGCATCCTCAACCCCGGCAAGATCGTCGACACCCCCGCCTTCGACGACAACCTCAAGCTCAGCCCCGCCACCCGCAATGCCGAGCCCCCGACCTACCTCGACTTCTCCGCCGAGGGCGGCTTCGCCGGCGCCATCGAGCAGTGCAACGGCCAGGGCGCCTGTCGAAAGATGGACGGCGGCATGTGCCCCTCCTTCATGGTCACGCGCGACGAGGAACACTCGACGCGCGGGCGCGCCAACCTGCTGCGGATGGCGATCAACGGCACGCTGCCAGCGGACGCCCTCACCGGCGAACGCGTCTTCGAGGCGCTGGACCTCTGCGTCGAGTGCAAGGCCTGCAAGTCCGAGTGCCCGTCCGGCGTCGACCTCGCCAAGCTGAAGTACGAGGTGCTCACCCAGCACCACGACCGACACGGCCTGCCGCTGCGCTCGCGGCTCTTCGGCAACGCCGGACGGTGGAGCCGCTGGGCCAGCGCAACGGCGCCGCTGACCAACACGGTCGCGCGGCTCTGGCCGGTGCGCTGGGCGCTACATCGCCTGCTCGGCATCCACAGCCAGCGCCCGATGCCCCGCTTCCAGCGCCAGACCTTCCGCCGCTGGTTCAGCCGGCGTCCCGCGCCCGCGGCGGAGGCCCCCCGCGGCGAGGTCGTGCTGTTCGACGACACCTTCACGCAGTTCAACTACCCGGAGGTCGGCCGCGCGGCGACGCGGCTGCTGGAGGCGCTCAGCTACCGTGTCACCGTGGTCGAGCACACGACCTGCTGCGGCCGGCCCGCCATCTCCAAAGGCATGCTCGGCCTCGCCCGCGACTGGGCGGCGCAGAATGTCAAGGCGCTGCTGCCGTACGCGGAGCGCGGTGTACCGATCGTCGGCGTGGAGCCCTCGTGCCTGCTCGCCCTGCGCGACGAGTACCCCGACCTCCTCCACGACGAACGGCAGCACGAGGCGGCCCGCACGGTCGCCGGCCAGGCGCTGCTGCTCGACGAACTGCTCGTGCAACTGGCGGACGAAGACCCTGCGATCGCCTCAGTCTTCCGCCCCGAGGCGCACGCCGACGTGCTGGTGCACGGGCACTGCCACCAGAAGGCGCTGGCCGGCATGGACTCCACGCTGCGCGCCCTCGCCCTCGTGCCCGGCTACGTGGCGCGGCTGATCGACTCGCCCTGCTGCGGCATGGCCGGCTCGTTCGGCTACGAGGCGGAGCACTACGAGATCTCTCGCCAGATGGGTACGCTGCGGCTCTTCCCGGCCGTCGAGGCGGCCTCGGAGGGCACGGTCATAGCGGTCACCGGCGTCTCCTGCCGGCAGCAGATCGACCACTTCACCTCGCGCCGCCCCCGCCACGTCGTCGAGCTGTTGGCCGAGGCGTTGGCCTAGCGCCCGACACACTCCTCCGGCTCCCGACTCACTCCTCCGGCTCCCGGCCCGCTCATCCTGAGCCCGTCGAAGGATAACCCGCTCGCTCGCTCGCCTGCGCCGCCGAGCGCGGATACTTGTCGGCGGACACTCCCCGCCCGATGCTCGATCGATGGCCGCAATCAGCGACGCCGAACGCTCCGCGATGGAGCGCAACCTGCGCATCCTGCCCTGGTGGTGGGTCGCCCGCTGGATCTGGCTGGGCGAGGCGATCTGGGTGATCTACCTGCTGCGCGAGCACGGCCTCACAGTCGGCGAGGTGATCGTCTTCGAATCCGTGCTCTCGGCGACCGCGCTGGCGGCGGAGCTGCCAACCGGCATCGTCGCCGACCGCTATGGACGCCGCATCAGCGTCTTTCTCTCCTGCCTAGCCACGTCGGTCGCGTTCCTCGGCTTCGGGCTGGCGCAGACGATACCGCTGCTGCTCGGCTCGTATGCGCTGTTCGCGATCGCCGAGGCCTTCATGTCCGGCGCCGACAACGCCCTGCTCTTCGACACGTTGCAGCGCCTCGGCCGCGGCGATGAGTTCACGCGCCGCCTCGGCCGCATGGGCGGCGC
This sequence comes from Dehalococcoidia bacterium, assembly GCA_030745285.1. Taxonomy (GTDB): domain Bacteria; phylum Chloroflexota; class Dehalococcoidia; order UBA2979; family UBA2979; genus SHYR01. The sequence continues at coordinate 6,226 of JASLOV010000172.1, forward strand.
GCAGACCGCGGCGATCGCCGTCCTCACCGTGATCGGCGGGCTCATGATCCGCTGGACGCCGCTCAACTGGCCGATCGTGCTCAGCGGCTTACTCAGCATCCCCGGGGTGTTCCTCGCGCTGATGCTGAAGGAACCCCCGCACGAAGGCGACCGCCTCTCCTTCACGGAGACCGGCCGGTCGGCCGCGCGACGCGTGATCCGGACGCCCTCGATGCGCTCGATGATCATGCTGGCGACGTTCAGCGTGATCTCGATCGTGGTCATGTCGATCCTGATCCAGCCGGTCGTCGTCGACTACGGCGTGCCGCTGTGGATGCTCGGGCTCTTCTCCGGCACCCAGATGGCCTTCTCCGCCGCCGGAGCGTGGTCGGCCTCGTCCGTGGGCCGGCGGCTGGGGCTGCGCCGCACGATGCAGACGATGGCGATGCTCAGCGCGCTCGCACTGTTCGGCGGGGCCAGCGGCGTGATCTGGCTCTTCCCACTCTTCATCCTGCCCTCGGTGACTTTCAACGTCATTCACCCTCACTTCGCGGACTACATCTCGCGACGCAGCCCCGAACGCGAGCGGGCGACCACGCTCTCGCTCGGCACACTCACCGAGCGCGTCGTGATGATCCCCGCGACGCTGCTGCTGGCCGTGGCGGTCGATGCCTGGGGGATGCACACGGCGCTGGCGCTGGCTGCCGGCGTGCTGTTCACGCTCGTCGTCGTCGCCTACCTCGAGTGGGCGCGCAGCGGCGACACGGAGATCGAGCCGAACACGCCGCAGGAGGAGCAGCCGGCCGCCGAGCCGCCGTCGCGTATCATGCCGTCCTGAATCCGCGCCGCGCCTTCCATCAAGCCGTTCGGGCGCGGCCCTCGGGAGACACGCATGGACACGCTGCTGATTGACCACTCCGAGACGAACCCGGGGCTGACGACGATCACGCTCAACCGCCCCGACAAGCTCAATGCCATCAAGAACCAGGTCCACCTCGACCTCCAGGCCGCCTGTGCCGAGCTGCGCGAGGACCTCGTGACGCGCGTCGTGATCTTCACTGGCGCCGGGCGCGCCTTCACCGCCGGCGCTGACCTCGGACCGCAGGGCCCGCGCACACCGGCCGCCGCCCCAACGCCGGTCGACGACGTGCTCGCCGCCCGCTACGCCAGCGGCATTGGCAACCGCACCTGCGACGCCATCGAGGGGCTCGACCAGGTGACGATCGGGGCGATCAACGGCCTCACCATCGGCGGTGGGGTGGTCTTTACATCCTGCTTCGACCTGCGTCTCGCGGCGCAGTCGGCGTGGTTCTCGATCCCGGAAGTCGACCTCAATCTGCCGCTCACGTGGGATGCCCTGCCCCGGCTGATGCGCGAACTGGGCCCGGCGCGGACGAAGGAGCTCGTGCTGACCTGCGACCGCTTCAGCGCCGAAGACGCCGAGCGCTGGGGACTGGTCAACCACGTCGTGCCCGACGACGAGCTGGTGGACCGGGCACGGGAGCTCGCCGCGCAGCTGCTGGAGAAGAACGCGCTGGCCGTCGCACTGACGAAGTCGACGACCCGAGCCCTCCAGCGTCTGATGGTCCCGGCGGAGGCGACCCACAGCGACGCCGACTATCTGTTGCTCTCGCGCCTGCTGCGGGCGACGGCGGGGGCCGACCCGGACGCCGCCCGGTAGCACTCGAAGGAGTCCTGCAGAGGCGGCGGCTCGAGCGCGGCCGTGCGTCGCGTATTATCCCGGCGAGCGACGGAGGGCAGCTTGGCTGACTGGCGGGACGAGCACGCGTCGAAACTGATCGACGCCGATCGCGCGATCGGGCTGATCGAGGACGGCATGGTCGTCCACTTCGGGCTGGCCTCCGCCTGCCCGCTCTACCTCACGCCGTTGATCGCAGAACACCGCGAGGACCTGCGCGACGTGGTCGCCTACGGCGACCTGATGATCTACCGCGGCGAGTGGGACGAGGTGCACGCCGACCAGCGGCATGTCGAGATGCGCTGCTGCTACGTCACCGTCGTTAACCGCGACGCGTACAACTCTGGGCACACCAATTACCATCCCGCCACCGTCTTCACCTCGCAACGACGCTTCGAGCGCGACGTCGGCCCGCCCGACATTGGCTTCTTCCGCCTCTCAGAGCCCGACGAGAATGGCTACTGCTCGGTCGGCACCTCGGTCTGGGACACGCTGATCGCGCTGCGCGCCTCGAAAGTCGTGGTGGCGGAGATCGCCGAGGGGCTGATGGCGCGCAGCGCCGGCGCCAGCTCTGTCCACATCGACGAGGTCGACTTTCTCGTCGACATTCCGGCCGACTTTGAGATGCTGGTACGCGCCCTCGCCGCTGACGCGGTCGACCCGGAGCGGCTCGCCATCCTCGACGTCGTCGGCGCAAACACCGCGGAGTTCGTGCGCGACCGTGACACTGTCGAGATCGGCGTCGGTGGGGCCTCGAACGCGGTGATCTCGCACCTCGCAAGCAAGCACGACCTCGGCTTCCACTCCGAGTTGACCGGTCCCGGCATCGCCCAGCTGCACCACGAGGGCGTCTTCACGGGCAAGTACAAGAGCCGCGACGCCGGTAAAATGATCGCCACCGCCCTCCCCACATCGATCGAGGAACGTGCCCTGATCGCCGAACACCACTTCGACGAGTGGGAGCTACACGGCGTCGACTACATCCACGACCCGACCGTGATCGCCTCGCATTCGCAGATGACATCGATCAACACCGCGATGCAGATCGACCTCAACGGCCAGGTGGTCTTCGATGGCCTGGGCCGCACGATGTACACCGGCCCCGGCGGCCAGCTTGAGTTCGTGATCGGCGCCGTCTACTCGCCCGGCGGGCGCTCGATCCACTGCATCCCGTCGACGGCCGGCGAACAGAGCCGCATCGTCGCCGAACTGCCGCCCGGCGCCAGCGTCGGCATCCCCCGCTACCTCACCGACTACATCATCACCGAGTATGGCGTGGCCTCGATGTTCGGCAAGTCCGAGCGCGCTCGCGCGGAGGAGTTGATCGCGATCGCCCACCCCGATCACCGCGCCGACCTGCGCAGCGAGGCAAGGCGCGCGGGCATGATCTGACGGGCTGCTAGTGCTCGGGCTTGCGCGCCCGCAGTGAGTAGATCAGCGGCACGCTCTCGGCGTGCTCCGGCAGCCGCCAGACGCCCTCCGGCTCTTCCACCATGAACGGGAACTGCTTGAACTCCGTGTAGTCGACCTCGTGCAGGAACTCGATCTGCAGCCCGGCCTGGACGATCGCCGTCACGACCTCACCGATGGGATGAGCCCACTCGTAGGTCACGTCGTGCTCAAGCCTGGCGGCGACGGCGTAGCTCCCGCCGACATCCTCGAAGCGCTGCGGCTCCGCCGGCTGGAAGTACGGGTAGCGGACCTGCAGCCCTTCCCCGGCGGCGTCGTCGAAGACGTGCGAAAAGGGGTGGAACTCGCGCAGGTAGAAAGTGCCGCCCGGCTTCATGCACGAGGCCACGACCTGCGCCCAGCCGTCGAGGTCCGGCAGCCAGACGAGCGCCCCACCGCCGGTGTAGATCGCATCGAACTGCCGTCCGCCGAGCGCCTCGCCCGCCTCGTAGACGTTCGACGCCACGAACTCCGCCTCGACCCCGACCTCCGCAGCCAGCGTGCGGGCCGCTTCGATCGCCGCCTCCGAGAAGTCGAGGCCGGTGACGGTCGCGCCCAGCCGCGCCCACGAGAGCGTGTCCTGCCCGAAGTGGCACTGCAGGTGGAGCAGCGTCTTGCCCTCGACCGGGCCCATGTCGTCGATCTCAAGCTGATAGAGGCTGTTGCGGCCGGCCCTGAAGCTCTCGACGTCGTAGAACTCTGAATCGACGTGCAGCGCGGCGACGCCGTCCCACCACCGTCGATTCGTCTCCTGAAACTCGTCAGTCATGCCTGTCTCCCATGTATTGGGGTGTGTAGGGGATCGTGAATGTCGTGCCGGCACGTCGGCACGATGCGACATCGGCCGGAAGCGGTAGCTACGCCGATCAGCGCTGCGGCGAACCGAGGTGTGGGCAGGCCCTGCCCTGAGCTAGCCCCTCGGCAGACCAAGCCCGCGCGTCGCGATCACGTTGCGCTGCACTTCCGAGGTGCCGGCGCCAATCGTCTCGGAGATCGTCGCCAGGTACCACTGTGACCACTTCGACCGCATCGGCGTGAAGTCATCCTCGCGGCCGTAGAGCTGTCCCCACAGGCCCTGCGTCTTCACGGCCGTATTGCCGATGCGCTGCTTCATCTCGCTCGTGAAGACCTTCTGCACCGAAGCCTCGTAGTTGGGAATGTCGCCGCGGTTCTGCATCGAGATCACGCGGTACGAGAACAGCTTCGCCGTCTCCGCCTCGATGTAGCGGTCCGCCAGCGCAGCCCGCACGCTCGGCTCGCTGAGGCGGGACCGGCCACTGCCGGCCTCTTCCTCGGGCAGCAGGTAGTCGCGCAGGTCGTCGAGGGTGTTCTGGATGCCGATCGCGGAGCCGATCGAGGAGCGCTCGAAGTCGAGGTGCGTCGCGCCGACGTACCAGCCCCGGTTCTCCTCGCCGATGATGTTGCGAGCGGGGACGTGGACGTCCTCGAAGAACACCTCGTTGAAGCTCTTGGCATCGGTGATCTGCGACAGCGGGCGCACCGTGATGCCGGGTGCCTCCATCGAGAGCAGCAGATACGAGATGCCACGGTGCTTCGGCGCGTCCGGATCGGTGCGGAAGAGGCCGAACATCCACTTCGCCTGGTGGGCGCCGGAGGTCCAGATCTTCTGGCCATTGAGCACGTAGTCATCGCCGTCGCGCACGGCGCGCGTCTGGAGCGACGCCAGGTCCGAGCCGGACCCGGGCTCGGAGTAGCCCTGGCACCAGACCTCCTGGCCCTTGACCATCGCCGGCAGGAACTTCGACTTCATCTCGTCGCTGCCGTGCACCATGATCGTGGAGCCGACATCCGGCACACGTTGCGGGGTGGCACGCATCTCGGCGAAGACCTCGTTGAGGATGAACTGCTCCATCACGCTCAGGTCGGCGCCGCCGTATTCCTTCGGCCAGGCCGGGGCGATCCAGCCCTTCTCCACCAGCGCTTCACGCCAGGAGCGCGAGAGCTTGCGGCGCTCCTCACCGCGAACCGCGCCGATTTGATCGCCGCCGAGACCAACCGAGTAGATCGCGTCGTCCGCAAGCGCCTGCGGATGCTCGCGCGCGACGAACTCGCGCACCTCAGTGCGGAATGCAGCCTGTTCCTCGGTATCGGTGAAGTCGACCATCGCAGTCTCCTCGTCGCTACTGGTGTCAGACGATGCCAGCGGGGGGCCCTAGAGCGAAGCGTACCACTCGACGATGGCCTGCCCGATCTCGCTCGGCGAGTCCTCCTGGACAAAGTGGTTTCCGGCCACGGTCACCTCCTGCTGGTTCGGCCACGCACGACAGAATTCGCGTTGCGCTCCGATGAGGATGGCACCGGGATCGGCCGAGACGAAGAGCTTGGGCAGATCCGAGGACGCGAGCCATTCGCTGTAGGCGCCAACGATCTGCGTCACGTCGGCGGGCTCGCCCTCGATCGGTAGCTCGCGCGGCCAGGTCAACGTCGGCCGGCGCGACTCGCCGGCCTCGAGGTAGGGGCGGCGGTAGACCTCCATCTCAGCCTCGGAGAGGCGGCGCAGCACGCTGCCGGGCAGGATGTTTTCCACGAAGACGTTCTTCTCCAACACCATCTCCTCGCCTGCCTCGGAACGCATCCCCTGGAAGATGCCGCGCGCCGCGTCAGGCCAGGCATCCCACGTCACCGGCCGGACGATCGCCTCCATGTAGACGATGCCCTTCATGCGCTGGGGGTGGCGGTGCGCCCAGTGAAACGCGAGCGCCGAACCCCAGTCGTGGCAGACGAGTGTGATCGAGTCGCCGAGGTCGAGCGCGTCGATCCATGCGTCGACGTAGCGGACGTGGTCAACGAAGCGGTAGGACCCGTCCCCGGAGGGACCGGAGTCACCCATTCCCACCAGGTCCGGCGCCAGGCAGCGGGCGCTGCCCTCCACCTCCGCGATCACATTGCGCCACAGGTACGAGGAGGTCGGGTTGCCGTGCAGGAAGACAACCGGGTCGCCCGCCCCCGTGTCGACGTAGGCGATCTCGCTGTCCAGCACGGAGACTCGCTGCCGCTCGTAGCTGTCCTCCGCCGAAATCTCGTCCGCCATGTTGATGCTCCCGTCGTTCGCCGCGGGCCCTTGGTTGTTGGGCCGTCGATTGTTGGGCCGTCGGCTGTACTGTATCGCCAGAACCGGGAGGAGGGGGCCCGTGCAGCAGTTCCTCGACGAGCACTGGCCCGCGATGCGCCGCGCCGCCGAGAATGGGGGCGGCGCCGCCGTCGTCGAGATGATCGAGGCTTTCGACGACCCGGTGATGCGGCACCTGCTCTACAGCACGGCACGGCAGGGCCTGGTCTTCCGCGAGTGGGAGGGTAAGAACTTCGACGCCTACATCACCGTTTGCGACGCCGGCATCTCGCGCATCCTCGCCGAGGCTCAGGGCGCGACCGGGCAGGCGCGCGTCGACCTCTACCGCGGCGCCCACGCACTGGGCTACAACCTTACCGCCGACCTGGCCGACTGCTGGCCCGGGGACGACGCTCCGCGCTCGCGCGCCCACCACCAGCGCGGCCTGCGCGCCGCCGAGGAGGGTCTCGAGTGGCTCCAGCATCTGCCCTCACCGGCCTTCGACCCGCACTCGCGCGACCACTGGGCGCGAGGCATCCACCAGCTCGCACTCGGCGATCTCTCCGCCGCGATCGAGAGCTGGACGCGGTCGCTCGAATACGCCGTCCGGGGCGCGCGGGCCGCAGGTCAATCAACCAGCATCGATGGCTCCGGCAACTTC
>JASLOV010000173.1 GCA_030745285.1 Dehalococcoidia bacterium
GCCGCTTCCATCAGCAACGCCCCGGCGGCGGCAGCGGCCGCGGCCCGGATCTCAGCATCATCGTCATCGAAGTTGTAGAGCAGCACCGGCAGCCACTCGTCGGCGGCATTGCGGCCCATCGCCCGCAGCGATGCCAGCCGCATGCGCTGCGACCCGGTCTCGTATGCCTCACCGATCAACTCCGCGACCGATTCGTGCGAGTGCGCGCCCAGCGCCTCGAGCGCCCGCGCCCTCACTTCCTCCTCTTCGTCGATGTCATCGACGGCTTCTCGCAGGGTGGACGAGAGGCGATCGACATCGTCGTCGGAGAGCACGCCGAACTCGCCGCCGACGACCCACTGCCCGAGCACGTCGGCAACGGTCGTGCGCACGGTCGCCTCGGGGTCGTCGCGCACCTGCTCGATCAGCAGGTACATGTACTCGACGCGATCCTGTTCCCAGAGCCCCCGCACCGCCAGGATGCGGGTCGCCGCGTCGGTGTCGCGAATGGCGGTGAGGTGGACGCGGTGAAAGTCGAGCGTAGGGTCCTCGTCGCCGAGGCGTTCGAGCGAGGCGAGCACTTCACGGCGGCGCTCCGCCTCGATCCGCGGCCACAGCGCCACGACCAGCGCGAGTTCGGTGTCGTCGGGCTCTGAGAGCGCCCTCAGGCGTTCCGACGAGACCGCGCCGCTCGTCATGGCGATCTCCTCGATCACCTCCGCCGGCTTCACCGCCGGCGCGGGCGCGTCATCCTCATCCTCGAATTCATCAAGGCGCGGTTCATCGGTCGACATGGATAGTGGCCTCCGCCGCCAGTGTATCAATCAGCCGAGTAGCCGCTCCGCCCCGACCCTATCGGTCCCGGCGTCAGTCGGCGGCGGCCAGCTCGGTCGTGGGCTCGCGCTCCATCAGCGTGGCGATCGCGTCGGCCCAGGAGACGCCACCGACAAAGACGTCGTGCAGTCCCTCGGTGATCGGCATCTGCACGCCAAGGTCGCCGGCGAGGCGCAGCGCCGCAGGGATCGTGTCCGCGCCTTCGGCGGTCTCGCCGAGCACTGCGAGGGCCTCGTCCAGCGTCTTTCCGCCTGCCGTCAGCTCGCCCAGCCGGCGGTTGCGCGCGAGCGGGCTGTAGGCGCTTGCGGCGACATCGCCGATGCCCGCCAGGCCGAGGAAGGTCAACGGGTCGGCACCGGCCGCGATACCGAGCCGGGTGATCTCGGCGAGCCCGCGGGTCACGATCGCGGACTTCGCGTTGTCCCCGAGGCCAAGTGCGTCGACCGCACCAGCGGCGATCGCGATCACGTTCTTCAGCGCCCCTCCGAGCTCAACGCCGATGATGTCGGTGCTCGTGTAGACGCGGAAGCTCGATGAGTGGAACGCGGCCCGAACCGCATCCAGCGGCCCGTCCGCCGAGGCGATCACCGTGGTGCCCGGCAGGCCGGCAGCGAGTTCAGCCGAGAGATTCGGCCCGGAGAGCGCCGCCACAGGATTACCGGGAGCCGCCGCCGCCAGCAGCTGAGACATGCGCCGGCCGGTGCTTAACTCGATGCCCTTCGTTGCGCTCACCAGCGTGGCCTCGGGCGCAAAGTGCCGGGCCGTCGATGCAAGGTTCTCGGCGAACGTGCGAGACGGCACGGCCAGTGTGATCAGCTCGACGGCGCCGAGCACCGCGGGGTCGGCGCTCGCCCGCAGCGGGTCGGGAAACGCGATGCCGGGCAGACGGTGCAGGTTCTCGCGATCGTGATCGAGCCGCGCGGCTTCCTCGTCGCTGCGCACGTAGAGCGTCGTCGGAACGTTGTTGCGCGCGAGCAGCACCGCGAGCGTCGTACCCCAGGCAGTCGAGCCGATCACCGCGGCGTTGCGAACAGTGGCTGCGGTCACGTCTCCGGCTGCTCCCGGACGGTGCCGCCCTGCCCCAGCTTCGGTTCCGTGCCCGCCAGCAAGCGGCGCAGATTCTCAATATGGCTGACCTCGACCAGCAGGGCCACCGCCACCCCGAACGCGATGTATTCGACCGGCAGCGCGCCCGTCACCGCACGGATCACCAGCACGACGGCGCCGAGGAAGACGCCGACGATCGAGACGAGCGACATGTAGCGCGTGGCTGCCAGGATCAGCCCCGCCCCCAGCAGCAGGACCAGCGCCACGACCGGGTCCATCGCCAGGAACGCGCCGAACGCCGTCGCAACGCCGCGTCCGCCTCGGAAGCCGGCGAACAGCGGCCAGTTGTGCCCGGCGACGGCGGCCACGCCGCCCACGGCCGCGGCCCACGGCTCGTCGAACAACTGACTACCCACCAGGACGGCTGCGCTACCTTTGGCGATGTCGGCGCTGATCACGATCGCCGCCGGCAGCACCCCGATCGCGCGCAGCGTGTTGGTGAACCCGGTCTTGCCGGAGCCATAGTCGCGCACATCGACGCCGTAGAGCCGTCCGATCAGTAGCCCAGGCGAGACCGACCCCAGCAAATAGCCGACCAGCGCGCCCGCGATGACGCTCATGAAGCCGCCATGTGCCGGTCTTCCGAGCGACGCCGGAACACCATACGAATCGTCGTGCCCTCAAACTCGAACTCGCTGCGCAGCTTGTTCTCCAGGTAGCGGCGATAGGCGAAGTGCAACAGCTCCGGGTCGTTGACGAAGAAGACGAAGGTCGGGGGCCTCACCTCGGCCTGGGTGACGTACATCAGCTTGAGCCGGCGGTGCCCGATCGTTGGCGGCGCGTGCTCGGCGATGGCACGTTGCATCGTGGCATTCAGCAACGAGGTGCTGACCCGCCGATTCCTCACCTCGCCGATGTGCACCGCCATCTCCATCACGTCGCGTACGCCTGCCCCGGTCAGCGCGGACGTGAACAGCACCGGGGCCCACGGTACGAAGCGATAACGCCAGTCGACGCGGCGCGCGAAGTTGGGACGCTCCGCGGTGCTCTCCGCCAGGTCCCACTTGTTGACGACGAGGATCAGACCCTTCCCCTGCTCCTCGACGTAGCCGGCGATGTGGGTGTCCTGCGCGGCCGTCGGTTCCGACTGGTCGATCAACAGCGCCGCCACGTCCGCGCGGTCGATCGCGGCTTCGGCGCGCTGCACGGAGTGGCGCTCGATCCCCCGCTCGATGCGCCCCCGGCGGCGGATGCCGGCCGTGTCGACGAGCAGCAGTGAGTGCCCCTCGAACTCGAACGGCGTGTCGATCGCATCGCGCGTCGTGCCGGGGATGTCGGAGACAATCGTGCGGTTCTCGCCGAGCACCGCGTTCAGGAAGGACGACTTGCCGACGGTCGGCCTGCCGACGATGGCGACCGAGAGCCGGTCACTCTCCGCCGGTTCTTCCGCCGACGGCACCGTCTCGAGGATGCAGTCCAGCAGCTCGCCGATGCCCTGGCCGTGGTAGGCGGAGATGGTGACCGGCTCACCGAAGCCGAGTTCGTAGCTCTCGCCCACCAGCTCCCGTGCCGATTTGCGGTCGGTCTTGTTGGCGACCAGCAGGATCGGGCAGTGCGAGCGACGCAACAGATCAGCGATGTCACGGTCCGCCGCGGTCAGTCCTTCGGCCCCGTCGATCACGAAGAGGATGGTATCGGCCTCCTCCATCGCCTCCTCGACCTGCACGCGCACCATCGGCGTGAACGGGTCCGCGTCGGGGCCCACGAGGCCGCCGGTGTCGACGATGCGGAGGTGGCTGCCGCGCCACTCGGCCTCGCCGTACTGACGGTCACGGGTAGTGCCGGCCACGGGCTCCACCAGCGCACGGCGGCTCCTGGTCAGGCGGTTGAACAGGGCGGATTTGCCGACGTTCGGCCGGCCGACGATCGCCACCAGCGGCGCAGACGAGGTCATCGTGTCCTCCACCGCCCCACCGCTAGCGGGAGAGTTCAAGCGTAACGGAGAGCGTCGGAGGCTGCACCGCTACGACGGAGACACCCTCCGGCACATCGACGCTGACGGCGAGCTCGACGGCGCCCGCCTCCCGGTCGGTAGCGTCGACGAAGGCGAGCACCTGCGCGGAATCGAGCGTGCCCAGCACCGACATCGGCCCCTCCAGCACGACCGCGACGGCCCCTTCTTCGAACCGGGCGACGAGCCCATCCGCCACCTCCAGCGCCTGCGGTGCGACGGACAGCCGCAGCGAGCCCTCGACGGCGACGACGGTCACACGCACCGTCGCCTCGTCCCCGACCGCGCTTCGCACGCCCGGTGGCAGTGTCAGTGGAAATCTGCGAGTGACGATCCCGGTCAGCGCCCCCTCGATCTGTGTCGATGGCAGGATCAGCACCTCCAGCGCCTGCAGGACCTCGATCGTGCCCTGCACCACCAGCGTCGCCGGCTCGACCTCCACGCTGGCCACGCGGTAGCCCGCGGCCGGCTCGCCTTCGACCGGTGCCTCCATCGGCAGGGTGCGGCTGAGCGTCGTCTGCACCACGGTCACCGATACGCCGAGCGAGGGCGGGTCGATGCGCACGCCTCGGATCTCGCCGCCGGCTTCGCCGCGCGCTGAAAGGTCGACGGTCTGCTGTAGCGGAACGGTCAGGCCGCTGACGTTCGCTTCCGCCACGGCCTCCCGCACCAGCTCGACCAGTGACTCCGGACCGGAGACGCGCACCGTCGCCTGCTCCGGCGCCGTGGCGGCGACCTGGTAGCCGAGCGGCACGGCGCCGACAAGCCGGGCGGCCACGACGACATCCTTGCTGACGAAGTCCTCAAGGTTCACCGTCACCACCGGCGGCACGGTACCCACCACCCGCACGCCGCTGATGCCGTCCACGCTCACACTCACGCGCACCTCCTGGGCACGCGCCTGCATACCGTTCAGGTCGACGAAGGCACGCAGATTGGCGGAGCTGAGCTCCTCCCAGCGGTCATCGGCCGCGGAGAGGCGGACCTGCACCACCGGCAGGGTGTTCGCGACGGCGAGGCCGGCGCCGACGTTGGCCGCCTCCACCTCGATCGCCGCCGGGAAGAGGTCGACACGGGTGGGGTTCTCGCTGTCGGTGACAAAGACCCAGAGCACGCCCCCGATCAGGAGCGAGAGCAGCAACAATCCCGGGGTCCTGACCACGGACGCCCACGCCCGCTGCCACAGTTCCCGTGCAACTTCCAGCGCCTCCAGCGCGGGGACCTCCGGCGAACGGCGCCCCGCCACCTCAGGAGGCCCGGCGCTCCGCGGCGGCATCGGCGGTCACGCCGCCCACCGGCTCCACGGCCGTCTCGTCTTCGTCGAGCGCGAAGAGGCGGTGAAGCTGCCGGCTCAGCCGTTCCTCGTCCAGCTCCGTCACCATGCGACCGTTCGAGGCCAGCGAGATCTCACCGTGCTCCTCCGAGACGATCACGACCACCGCGTCGGTCGATTCGCTGATGCCCAGCGCGGCGCGATGGCGCATGCCGTACTCGGACGGGAGCCGTGATTCGGAGAGTGTGAGCGTGCAGCCGGCCGCGACGACGGTGTTGCCGCTGACGATCACGGCGCCATCGTGCAGTGGTGCGCCGGGCACGAAGATGCCCGTCAGCAGTTCCACGCTGATCTCTGCGCGCAGGGGGATGCCGGTGTCGATCACGTCCTGCAGCCCGGTGTCGCGCTCCAGCACAATCAGCGCGCCGTAGCCCAGCCGCGCCAGCTGGGTCGCGGCCCGCCGCACGCGGTCGACGGCATGGCGATGCTCCTCGCGCCGCAAGACGGAGCGGAACCCGGTGCGGCCGACGCGTTCGAGCGCACGGCGGATTTCGGGCTGGAAGATGATCGCCATCGCGATCACCAGACCGGCGACGGAGCTGCGCAGGATGAAGCTCAGCACCTGCAGATCCAGCATCCGGCTCAACAGGAACGCCGCCACCAGCAGCACGCCCGCCCCCCGCAGCACGGTCATGGCCGTGGTGCCGCGGAGCAGCAGCAAGAGCCAGTAGACCGAGAACGAGATGATGAGGATGTCCAGCACCGCAGCGGCGTCCAGGCGCTGCAGGACGTCACGCGCGCCGGCCGGTATCTCGGGCACCTGATCGCCTTTCCGCGGGCGCCGGGGCGACCGCCCCGCAGCGTCACCCTAGACGGGCGACCCCCCCAGTATCAGCGAGAGCACGGCCTGCTGCGCGTGCATGCGGTTCTCGGACTGGTCGAAGACCACGGAACGGTCCGACTCGATCAGCTCGTCCGTGATCTCCTCACCACGGTGCGCCGGCAGGTCATGCATGACGAGCGCGTCCGCCGGGGCAGCCGCAAGCAGCTCGGCGTTGAGCTGGTACGGCTGGAATGCCTCCAGGCGGCCCTGCAGTTCGGTCTCGAATCCCATCGACGCCCACACGTCGGTATAGACCGCGTTCGCGTCGCTCACCGCGCTCTCCGGGTCGTTGACCTGGGTCGCGGACCCGCCGCCCGGCAGCTCCGAGGCCTTCACGAGGTCGTCCGCGGGCAGCTCATAGCCCTCCGGTGAAGCGCAGACGAAGTCGACCCCGGCCGTCACGCTGGCGAAGGCGAGCGAGCGAGCGACGTTGTTGCCCTCGCCCACATAGACGAGGCGCAGACCGCGTAGCCGGCCGAAGCGCTCGCGCAGGGTCAAGAGGTCGGCGAGCGCCTGGCACGGGTGCTCGTGCTCACTGAGCGCATTGACCACGGGCACATCGGCCCACTCCGCCAGCTCGGCCACTCGCTCGTGTTCGAACGTGCGGACGGCGATGCCCTCGACCATGCGCGAGAGCACGCGGGCGACGTCGCGAACCGGCTCCCGCTCGCCCATCTGCACCTCGTGGCCCGCCAGGTACAGCGCGCTGCCGCCGAGGCGGCGCATCGCCATCTCGAACGAGACTCGCGTTCTCAGCGACGGCTTCTCGAACAGCAAGGCCAGCGTCTGTCCATGCAGCGGCGTTCCGCCACCATCGCTCTTCATGGCAATTGCCACATCGAGGACTCGCTCGAGTTCGTCGGGCGAGAGATCGAGGATCGAAGTCAGGTCGCGGTTCAACAAGTAAATGCTCCGGTGTCGGCTGCCGGCGCCCTCTGGGGGCGAAGGAGGGTCAGTATACGCGGGCTCGTTATGTTGTGGAATCGAAGGTTCCCGGACCGGCTGTGCATTCCGCCTCCCTCCCGATCTATCCTGCGACGCTGGCGGTCGGGCTCCCGCCGGTGGAAACGAACACGATGCTGGGCACAGCAACCTCCCTGGCGACCCTCCTGCGACCTTCCGAGCGACGCTCGCCCGGATGCTCCTCGAGCAACGCCCGTCGGCTCTTAATTTCTCGCTCCTGCTCGCGATCACGGTCGCCATTGCGGTGCTCGCACTGCGCTGCGAGGGCAGCGCCGGCATCGAGGTCGAATTGCGCGAGCCGCGACCCGGCATCGACGAGATCCGCGTCGACGTCGCGGGCGCGGTGGTCCGCCCCGGCGTCGTCGTCGTCTCGCCCGGAGAACGGGTCGCGGATGCCATCGAGCGAGCCGGCGGATTCACGGCCGGCGCGGATCGCGCAGCGATCAATCAGTCGCGCCGGGTGATCGACCAGGACCACATCGTCGTGCCCAGCATCGGCGAACGGCGCGGGCTGATCGACATCAACAGCGCCGATGCTGGGACGTTGCAGACGCTGCGCGGCATCGGACCGGTGCGGGCGGCAGACATCGTCGCGTCGCGAGAGAGCGACGGGCCCTTCGGCACGACCGATGATCTGCTGGCGCGGGAACTGCTGCCGGAGTCGGTGTACGAGCAGATCAGCGACCTGATCGGCGCACGCTGATGTCTCCGCTCATCCTGACCGCCGCAGCCTTCATCGCCGGCACGGTCGCGGCGGCCGTGCTCGGCGCCGCCTGGTGGGCGACCGCTGTGCTCGCCGGGCTGGCCGGCATCACCGCCTGGCTCTCGCTCGACCCTGGGACGAGGCCGGCCGTGCTCGTGCTGCTGGCCGCGTTCGCCGCCGCCGGGGCGGGCCACGCCCGCTTCTCAGCCGCTGATCAGCGCCCGCACCCGCCGATTGCACAGCTGAGCGGCATCTACGAGGTCGCCGGCACCCTCCGCCGGGACGCGCTCGTCCGCGGCACCATCGCGCGGCTCGACCTCAATATCGAACAGGTCGACAGAGCGCCGGAAAGAGGAGGGCTGCGCCTGACGATGGTCGCGCCCGAACAGCCGCTGCAGGCCGGCGACCATCTGCGCGCCGTCGTCGCCATCGAGCGACCGCCCGAAGTGCCCGACTTCGACTACGCGCAGTACCTGCGCGCCCGCGGCATCCATGCCGTCGCTGCCTTCCCGGAGCAATGGACCGTCGAGCAGAGGGCGGGTCGCAGGGGTCCACGCGCCACACTGCGGCGGTTCCGGCGCTGGCTCGTCGAGAACCTCGAGCGATCGCTCCCGGAGCCCGAGTCGTCGCTGGCGGCGGGCATGTTGCTTGGTGAACGGCGCACGATGCCGTCCGGGCTGGCTGAAGATCTGCGCGACACCGGCACGACCCACCTCGTCGTCGTCTCCGGTCAGAACGTCGCGATGCTGCTGGGTCTCGCCATCGCCTCGCTCACACCGCTGATCTCGCGGCGCAGGGCGGCAATGGGGACGCTCGCCCTGCTGCCGGGCTACCTGCTGCTCGTGGGGCTCGACCCACCGGTCGTGCGCGCCGCGATCATGGCCGTCGGCATCGCCATTGCGGGCATGAGCGGCCGGCGCACGCCCGGCTGGCTCTACCTGCTCTACGCGGCCGCGCTGATGCTGGCCGTCGACCCGCTGCTGGCGCACGATGTCGCCTTCCAGCTCAGCATGTCCGCCACCGCAGGCGTGATGCTGATCGCACCGCCGCTGCGTGACCGTCTGCTCACAGTCGCGGGGTGGAGCAGCGAGGGGCCCCGGGCCGCCCTCCTCGAGGCCGTGGCGCTGGCGACCGGCGCCGCGCTGGCAGTACTGCCGGTGCAGGCGGCGGCGTTCGGAAGCTTCTCGCTGCTGGCCGTCCCGGCGAACGTCATCGTCGCGCCGCTCTACGAGGGCACGCTGATCGTGGCCGCTGCCGCTTCGCTGCTCGGCTGGTTCGACCCCGCAGCCGAAGCGCTGGGCGTCACAACGGCGTTCGTCCCACGCAGCTTCGTCGTTGCCGTCGGCCTGCTGGCACGCGCACCGAGCGCCCGCCAGAGCCTGGAGGTGCCGCTGGTGGTCGGAGCGGGCTGGTACGTCCTGCTCGGCGCGGCAGCGTGGGGGCTGCAACGGGGCGAAGCGCCGGTCCTCGCCCCCGGCGCACGGTCCGGCCTCGCCACCTCGGCCGCGCTCGCCGCCATGGCTGGCGGCCTCTGGCTCGCCGTGCTCAGCCCGGGACAGCCGAACACGACCGTCACGGTGCTCGATGTCGGCCAGGGCCTCGCCGTGCTCGTCGAGGACGGGGGTTCGCGCGTGCTGGTCGACACCGGTCCCTCCGACGGCGCGGCGTTCGATGCGCTCTCCCGCGCCGGCAGCACGGGCAGCGCCGGCACGATCGATGCGGTCGTGATCACCCACGGCGATAACGACCACGACGGCGGGCTGCGTGAACTGCAGCGACGGCTCACCGTCGGCCGGGTCTTCGATGACGGCGCCGCCGCAGAGCGCCCCGATATCGGCGACCGCATCCGCGTCTCGCCGCGTACCACGATCGAGGTGATCTCGCCACCGGTCGCGACGGCCGGGCGTGCGCACCGCAGCGACAACAACCGCTCGCTTGTGCTGCTGGTGACGGCAGGCGACCGCCGCCTGCTGATCGCGGCCGACATCGAGACGGAAGCCGAGGCGTGGCTGGTGACCAGCGGGCTCGATCTTCGCGCGGACGCCATCATCGTCCCACACCACGGCGCGAAGAGCTCCTCGAGCCAGCAGTTCATCGACGCCGTTCAACCGCGTGTCGCGGTGGTCTCCGCTGGTCGGTCGAATCGCTGGGGGCACCCCGACCCGGAGGTGATCGCGCGCTACGAGGCGCGAGGAGTCCTGCTGCTCCGCACCGACGAGGACGGCGACGTGGAGCTCAGCAGCGACGGCCGCAGGCTGTGGGTGAAGACATCGCGCTGACGTCGCCTACGTCTCCTGCTTCTCCTGCTTCGATGGCATCTGCGTGATCATCATCAGCGCCAGCTCATCGCCCGGGTTGCGGGGCGCCCACCCACCACGGCCAGTGGACTCGATGCGGATGGCGTCGCCCGGCCGCAGCGCCACCTCAGTGCCGTCCGAGACGGCGACGTTTAGCTCGCCCTCGATCAGGACGGCGAAGCCGGGGTTGGCGCGGTGCAGCGACGGTTCGACGCCGGCCTCAAAGCGCGTCAACAGCACCCGCGACGCATCGCCCAGCACCATCCCGCCGACGCCCTTGAACTCGCCCGGGCCATGCTCGAATGAGAACGCCGACGCCTCGAGCGCCTCGATGTGGGTGACGCCGTCTTCGCTGGCAAACAGGCGGTAGACAGGCATGCGGGAGGCTCCTCGCCGGTCAGCTCCACCGGGGGCTGCATGCTAATGTAACCGTTCACCACGATGCCCCCCGGAGGACGCCATGATCGACCGCAATGACGGCCGCGCAGCGGACGATCTCCGCCCCGTCACGATCGAGACGGGCTACCTACAACATGCCGAGGGATCGGCGCTGATCAGCGTCGGCGCCACCCGAGTGCTGTGCGCGGCGAGCGTCGAGAATCGCGTCCCCCGCTTTCTCCGCAACAGCGGCTCCGGCTGGGTGACCGCCGAGTACGGCATGCTCCCTCGGTCGACCCACACGCGTCGCGACCGCGGCCCGGACGGGCGCGCCCAAGAGATTCAGCGCCTGATCGGCCGCGCGCTGCGGTCCTCCATCGACCTCGACCGCCTGAACGAGCAGACAATCGTGATCGACTGCGACGTGATCGAGGCGGACGGCGGCACCCGCACCGCGTCGATCACCGGCGCCTGGGTGGCGATGGCTATGGCCGTCGAGTGGATGCAGCGCAAGAAGCTGCTCACCTCATCGCCGATCAGCAGCCAGCTCGCCGCCACCTCGGTCGGCGTGATCGAGGGCGCGCCATTGCTCGACCTCAACTACGGCGAGGACTCCTCCGCCAGCGTCGACTTCAACGTCGTCATGCTCGGCACGGGCCAATTCGTCGAGTTGCAGGCCACGGCTGAGGGCGACGCCTTCGACCGCCAGCAGATGAATGCACTGATCGACCTCGCCCAGGGTGGCATCCGCCGGCTGTTCGGGGAGCAGAAGGCCGCGCTCGCGGCCTGGCGCGAGGGGCTGAATGAGCCGGGGCAATGAGAGGCTAGGCGTACTCGCCGAGGAACTGGCCGCCCAGGATGTGGACGTGAGCGTGGGACTGGGACTGCATCCCGTCGTAACCGCTGTTGGAGATGAAGCGGTAGCCGTTCGGGCAATGCTCCTGCGCAGCCTGCACGGCCGCCTCGCCGACCTCGCCCATATCGGACCAGAGCTCGGCCTGGGTCATGTGCTTCTTCGGGACCGCCAGCAACATCACCGGCACCCACTGTAGCCGGTTGCGGAAGACGATCACGTTGTCGGTCTCCAGGAGGATGTCTGCGGGCTCGCGCTTGGCGGCGATCTCGCAGAAGACGCAGTAACTGTTCATGGACGGCGGCAACTCCTCGCAGGAAACTGTCGACGGAGTCTAACGTAGGGTCTAGTTCAGGCGCGAAACGCGCCGCACCTGGCCCCGAATGGCCAGGCCGAGAGTGGGGGGAATCGCGCCATCGCCTCGATCATGCCCTTCCGCGGATTGCGCTACGACCGTTCGCTCGTCGAACCCGGCGACGTGATCGCGCCGCCCTACGACGTCGTCGGCGACGACGACACCCGCGCCCTGCTCGATCGCTCGCCCTACAACGTCGCCCACATCGAGATGCGCCAGCCCGAGGCGGGAGACGAGCACTACGAGCAGGCCGCCGCCGCCCTCCGCCGCTGGCAGGACGAGGGCGTGCTGCGCCGCGACGGGGCCGCCGCCTACTACCTGTACGAGCAGCGCTTTGCGCTCCAGGGCGCCGTGCACAGCCGTCGCTGCTTCTTCGCGCGGATGCGGCTCGACCCCGGCGGTCGCGAGGTCCGCATGCACGAGTCGACGATGACCGGGCCACTCGACGACCGCCTGCGCCTGCTGCGCGCCACGGAGACGAACGTCAGCCCGATCTTCGCGATGTTCGAAGACCCGGACGGCAGCGCTCGCGCCGCGCTGGAGCGCAGCGCCGCGGCGGCCCCGGACTTCGAGGCGGAGGACGGTATCGGCGACCAGCACCGGCTGTGGGTGATCGACGACGCCGAGACTCAACAGCTCCTGACCGCGGTCATCGCCGCCTCCGACGTCACGATCGCGGACGGCCACCATCGCTACCAGACTGCCCTTAACTACCTGGCCGAACGGGCCTCGGAAGAGGCGGAATGGATGCTCACCGGCCTCATTCCGACGGACGACCCGGGGCTGGAGATTCTGCCGAACCACCGGCTGGTGAAGGCCGAACCGCTGCGCGGCGACTTCCTCGAGCGCCTCTCGGAGCTGTTCGAGCCGGACGACATCACCCCGAAGTCGTGGGACGGCACCGCCATCCACCGGCTCTGGGGCCGTGTCCAGGCCAACGCCCTCGGCCCGACGACATTTGGCGTCCTCGGCATCGAGCACCAGCGCCTGCACGTCGCCACCGCGCGGTCGCGTCGCGCGATCGATGCGGTTATGCCGGACGGATGGTCGCCCGCGCTGCGGTCGCTGGATATCGCCGTCCTGACGGAGGCCGTGCTACGACCGCTGCTCGACATTGACCAGGCCGCGCTGACCGCCGGTGACCGCGTCGCCTTCACGCCGGACATCGAGGAGGCGTGGAGCCTCACCGAACGCGGCCGCTACCGGCTGGCCTTCCTCACCAACCCGGTGCGGGTCGAACAGGTGCTGGCCGTTGCCGACGCCGGCGAGGTGCTGCCGCAGAAGGCGACGTTCTTCTACCCGAAGCTGGCGACCGGGATGGTGCTGAACCCGCTCGACTAGCCCGGCCGGCCCGGCCGACCAGCTCGGGGCCAGCCAGCCTGCGGCCAGCGCGGGCGATCAGTCCCCGTCTGTCCCATCCTCAAGCTGGCTGCCTTTGGGATGGCTGCCGCCGAGATCGACGAGCTGGGCGTTGAAGATGTCGCCGGAATCCTTGATTTCGCTCAGCTCGTCGCCCGTCAGCGCGCGGTTCAGTCCGATCACCATCAACGCATGGCCGCCGCTGCCGGGCGCCGCCACCGACATGTAGGTGATGTTCACGCCCCATCCCCCGAGCGCGGTACCGACGCGACCGATCATGCCGGGGCGGTCCAGGTTCTCGATCACCAGCGCGTACGGCGCGGCGCTCGGCTCGATGTCGACGCCCTCGTACTCGTCGATCGCCACGACCTGCACGCCCTGGGGAGTGTGGGTGGCCGCCACCTTCGTCTCGCCGCCCGGGCCGAAGACGTGCACCACGATCAGATTGGCGTAGGGGTCGCGCGCCCGGCCGCTGCGCTCGTCGATGCGGATGCCGTGCTGCTCCGCGAAGCGCTCGGCGTTGACGATCGTCAATTTCTCCTCGCTGATGCGCGCGAGCATGCCTACGACAACGGCCGCCCGCAGCGGCGAGACTTCGTAGTTCGCAATCTCGCCGGCGTACTCGATGCGGGCGCTCTCGATCGCCCCCGGCGTGAGCTGGCAGGCGATGCTGGCCGCAATCTCGGCGGCGTCGATGTACGGGCCGATCACCCCCATCGTCTCCGCGTCCACGAGCGGAGCGTTGACGGCAAAGCGGGCCGGCCGGCCGGCCAGCACGTCGAGCACCTGATCCGCCACCGCCGTCGCCGCTCTCGCCTGCGCCTCGGCGGTCGAGGCGGCGAGGTGCGGTGTGGCGACAATTCGGTCAGAGGTCGTGAGGATGTTGCCGACGGCCGGCTCTTCGCTGAAGACATCAACGGCGGCGCCGGCCACGGTGCCCGCCTCGACGGCTTCATAGAGCGCCTGTTCCTCAACCAGCTCGCCGCGCGCGGTGTTGATGATGCGCGCGCCCGGCTTCATGCGTTTCAGCTGCCCGGCGTTGATCAGCCCGCGCGTCTCCTCGTACAACGTGGTGTGCAGCGTGACGAAGTCGGAGTCCGCCAGCAGCGCATCGAGCTTGACGAGCTCGATGCCGAGGCCGCTCGCGCGCTCCGTCGAGACGAACGGGTCATACGCGATCACGCGCATCGCGAACGCCTGCGCCCGCGTCGCCACCTCCGAGCCAACGCGGCCGAGGCCGACGATGCCAAGCGTGCGGCCGGCCAGCTCCACGCCCTGGTAGCGCGACCGCTCCCACTCCCCCGCCCGCAGCGAGGCCGTGGCCTGCGGGATGTTGCGCGCGACGGCGAGCATCAGCCCGAAGGCGTGCTCTGCCGCTGAGACGGTGTTCGCCAGCGGCGCATTGACGACGATCACGCCGCGGTCGGTCGCCGCATCAAGGTCGATGTTGTCGACGCCGACACCGGCACGCCCGATCACTTCGAGCTTCGGCGCGGCCTCGATCACGCGAGCCGTGACGCGAGTCTGGCTGCGTACGATCAGGGCGCTGACCGTCGCCACCGCCTCCACCAGTTCGTCCTCGGAGAGGCCGGTGCGCACCTCGACATCGTGATGCGCGGTGAGCGCGTCGATGCCGTCCTGGGCGAGGGTATCGGCAATCAGGATGTTCGACATGTACCCCAACAATAGCGGCTGTGCAGCGGGGCGCGAGCGACGTTCGTCCCCCGACGCCGCACGAAGCCGAGGCTAGCCTCGCCCGAGCTGCTTGAGGGTCGATTCGAGCGCCTTCAAACCGTCGTCGACGTGTTCGTCGGTGACGTAGCCGAGATGGCCGAAGCGGAAGATCTTGCCGTTCAGCGTGCGTTGCCCCCCGGCGAAGACGGTGTCGAACTGCTCCCGGGCGGTGGAGAGCAACGCCCGTGCCTCGATACCCTCCGGCACCTTGATCGCGGTCACCGTGTCGGATTCGACACCCTCGGCGGCGAAGAGGTCGAGGCCCAGCGCACGCACGCCGTCCCGCACCCTGCGGGCGAGGCGGCGGTGGCGGTCGTAGATCTGCTCAAGCCCCTCCTCGAACATCATGTCTAGCGCGTGGTCGAGCTGGAACAGCACGGAGACGGCCGGGGTCCAGGGCGTCTGGCCGGTCTCCTGGCTCTCCTTCGCGCGCTTGAGGTCGAAGTAGAACCGCGGCGTCGTGCAGCGTTCGGCCGCCTCCCACGCCCGGTCGCTGACCGAGACGAAGGCGATCCCCGGGGGCACCATCCACCCCTTCTGGGAACCAGAAACGACGACGTCGAGGTCGTACTCATCGACCGGGACCGGCAGCGACGAAAGCGACGAGATGGCATCGACGATGATCAGCTTGTCGCGGCCGTGCGCGGCCTCCGCGATCTCCTTCAGCTGCACATTCGCCACGCCGGTCGAGGTCTCGTTGTGTGTGAAGAGCACGGCGCGGATGTCGGGGTCGGCGGCCAGCGCCTTGTCGACGCGGTTTGCGTCGGCGGCAGTGCCGTACTCGAAGCTCAGCTCCGTCGGCTCGCCGCCGTAGGCCTGCACGAGCTGCGTGAAGCGCTCGCCGAAGACGCCGACGGTGACGACCAGGACGTGATCACCCGGCGAAATGTGGTTGGAGACCGCCGCCTCCATGCCACCGGTCCCGGAGGCGCTGAGCACGGCCAGGAAGTCGTCGGTCTGGTAGACCCGCTTCGCGCGGTCGGTGATGCGCTCGAGCAGGACGGCGAACTCGGGGCCGCGGTGGTTGATCATCTCGGCGGTGCCGGCCTGGGCGACCTCCGACGGTACGGGCGTGGGTCCCGGAATACGGAGATTGGGCATGGTTTCGCATCCTGAGCTGAACTCGTGCTGACGAGTCCGCATGCGAACTCAAACTGAATGTTCGATCTCCCTCCGGGTACGGTCAACGAACCGACCCCCTGACCATCCCCCGACACTCCCTTCACCACCCCCGAAGGAGCGAGCTGCGTACAATCGATGGCGTGATGACCAACCCCTATCGCTCCCTCCCCTCGGTCGATCGGCTGCTCGCCGACGATCTCGTCGCGCCGCTGGCGGTGCGCCACGGCCACGACGCCGTGGTGGCGATCGCCCGTTCGGTGCTCGAGGAATACCGCGGCGCCGTCGAGCGTACCGGCGACCCGCCGGACCGGCCGGCCGCCGAGGCGGTGGCGGAACGTGCGCAGACGCTTGAGCGCAGCCTGCGCCGCACGATCAACGCCAGCGGCATCGTGATCCACACCAACCTCGGCCGCGCCCCCCTCTCCGAGGCGGCGATCGAGGCGATGGCCGAGGCCGGCCGCGGCTATTCCAACCTCGAGTTCGACCTTGACGGCGGCGAGCGCGGCTCGCGCTTCACGCACCTCGCCGGGCTGCTGCGGCGCGTGACCGGTGCCGAAGCCGGCATCGCCGTCAACAACAACGCCTCGGCCCTGCTGCTCGCGCTCTCCGCGCTGGCGACCGGAGGCGAGGTGGTGATCTCGCGCGGGCAGCTGGTCGAGATCGGCGGCGGCTTCCGCATCCCCGACGTCATGCGCCAGTCGAACGCGCGACTGGTGGAGGTCGGCTCAACCAACCGCACGTACACCCGTGACTACGCGGAAGCGATCACAGAGGACACCGTCGCGCTGCTGCGGGTGCACTCCTCGAACTTCCGCATCGTCGGCTTCACCGAGTCCGCCCCGCTCGCGGAACTGGCCGCGCTCGCGCGCGAGCGCGGGCTGTTGCTGATCGACGACGTCGGCAGCGGCGCGCTGCTCGACACACGCCCGTACGGGATGGCCGAGGAGCCGCTCGTGCAGGACTCCATCGCCGCCGGTGCGGATGTCGTGCTCTTCTCCGGCGACAAGCTGGTCGGCGGGCCGCAGGCCGGCATCGCCGTCGGCGAGGCGGAGGCGATCGCGGCGATGCAGCGGCACCCGCTCGCGCGGGCAATGCGCATGGACAAGTCCTCGATCGCCGCGCTCGTCGCCACACTCGAGCACTACACACGGGGCGAGGCCGTCGAGCAGGTGCCGGTGTGGCGCATGATCGCCGCGCCGCTGGACCAGCTCCGCCGTCGAGCTCGCCGCTGGGCTCGGGCATGCGGCGACGCGGCCGAGGCCGTCGCCGGCAGCTCGATGATCGGCGGCGGCTCCCTCCCCGGTGAGGGGCTGGAGACGGTGCTCTGCTCCGTCACGCCGCCGGCCGGCGACGCCACCGCCTTCGCCGCCGCGCTGCGCGCCGCCGACCCGCCCGTGATCGCCCGCATCGAACGCGACCGCGTCTTGCTCGACCCTCGCACGGTCGCCCCGTCCGAGGACGGCGAGGTGCAGGCCATCCTCGGTGCGCTCTGCGCAACCGACGCCGCAAGAGCGGACGCTGCCGGAAGCGGCGCGGGAGACTCCGCTGGACGCTAAGGTACTCGAGACGCTCGAGTTTCCCGCCATCCTCGCTCGCCTCGCGCAGCTCACGGCGTTCTCCGCCGGCCGCGAACGCGCCCTCGCTCTGCGCCCGGTCAGCGACCGTGACACGGCCGTGATGCGGCAGCGCGAGACGGCGGAGGCCGTGCAGCTCGAGACGGCCGGCATCGCCATTCCGCTCGACGGTGCGCTCGACGTGCGCGAACGCGCTCGCACCGCCGCGGTCGGCCACGTGCTCGCCGCGCACGAGCTGCTGGAAGTGGCCGGGGCCGCCCGCGCCGCCCATCGCGCCCGCACTGCACTGACGCGCGTCCGTAGCGAGGCGCCGCTGCTCGGCACGCTCGGCGGCGGCATCCCCGACCTGGAGGCGCTGCGCGGACTGATCGAGGAGTCGATCGATGACCGCGGCGAGGTCGCCGACTCAGCCAGCCCGGAACTGCGGAAGATCCGCCGCGAACTCGTCGCCGCCCATGAACGGCTCCAGCAGCGGGTGCAGTCGCTGCTCAACTCACCGACAGTCCGGGCGGCGTTGCAGGACCCGCTGATCACGATCCGCGACGGCCGCTACGTGCTGCCCGTGCGGTCCGAGGCGCGCAGCGCCGTGCGCGGCGTGATCCACGACACCTCCGCCTCCGGCGCCACCGTGTTCATCGAGCCGATGGCCGTGGTCGAGCTGGGCAACGCCTGGCGCGAGCTGCAGGTGCAGGAGCGCCACGAGGTGGAGCGCATCCTGCGCGAGATCTCCGATGCCGTCGGCCAGGCAGCCGAAGACATCGTCGACGCCATCGAGCGGCTGGCGCGCATCGACGTCGCCCGCGCGAAGGGCATGCTGGCGAAGGAGCTGGACGCCCGGGCGCTCGCTGTCGTCGGCCACGACCAGCCGTGGCTGGTCGAGCGCCCCGCCGAACTGCGGCTGATCGACGGGCGTCACCCGCTGCTCGACGGCGAGGTTGTGGCGGTCACCGTCGTGGCCGGCGGAGAGCATCGTGCCGTGCTGATCACCGGTCCCAACACCGGCGGCAAGACGGTCGCGCTGAAGACGGCCGGGCTGCTCTGCGTGATGGCGCTGGCGGGGTTGCCGGTGCCGGTGGAGGCCGGGTCACGCATCCCGGTCTACGAGTCGATCTTCGCCGACATCGGCGACGAGCAGTCGATCGAGCAGTCGCTCTCCACCTTCTCCGGGCACATCACCGCCATCATCGACGTGATCGAACGGGCCGGACCAGGCTCGCTGGTGCTGCTCGATGAGCTCGGCGCAGGCACCGACCCCACGGAGGGCGCGGCGCTCGGCATCGCCATCATCGACCGCCTGATCGCCGCCCGGGCGACGGTGATCGCGACGACCCACCACAGCGAACTGAAGCTCTACGCGCACCGCACGGAGGGGGTGACGAACGCCTCCGTCGAGTTCGACCTCGAGACACTCTCACCCACCTACCACCTCACCATCGGCATTCCCGGCCAGTCCAACGCGCTCGCCATCGCATCGCGCCTGGGCATGCCGTCCGAGGTGATTGCGGCGGCGCGCGAGGGTCTCTCGTCCGACGAACGCGACCTCGAATCGCTGCTCGGGGAGCTGCGCGCCCAGCAGTCCAAGGCAGCGCGCGACGCCGCGCAAGCGGCCGACGCCGAGTCCGAGGCCGAGGACCTCCGCGACGAGCTGCGTCGCGAGCGCCAGGAACTGAAGGCGGAGACCGAGCAGCTCCGTGAGCAGGCACGGCGCGACATCCGCGACGAGCTCCGTCGCGTTGAGCGCCTGGTCCAGCGCACGAAGCGCGACGTCGAGGCGGCGCGGTTGGAGCAGGCCGCCGTCGACCTCGAACGTGCGCAAGCCGCCGCAGCCGAGCTGGTCGAGCCCGAGGCGGCGCCGGAGGATCGTGTTCGGCCCCCCGCAGCCGGAGTCGACATCGAGCAGATCGAGCCCGGTGCGACCGTCTGGCTGCGCGACATCGGCTCGCCCGGCGACATCCTCACCGTGCCGAATGACAACGGCGAGTTCGAGGTCCAGCTTGGGGCGCTGCGCACCCGAGTCACCCTCGACCTGGTGGAGCGCGTCGACCCGCCGGAGCCCGGCAGCCGCACCCTGCGATCCACCAGCATGCCGGCCGCCCCGGCAGACACCCGCAGCGAGGTCGAGGTGCGCGGCCGGCGCGTCGACGAGGCGCTACCGGCAATCGAACAGTTCCTCGACCTGGCGGCGCGTGCCGGGCACGGTCGGGTGCGCGTGATCCACGGCCGCGGCACGGGTGCCCTGCGGCGCGCCGTGCGCGAGCTGCTGTCGGAGCACCCGCTGGTGACCCGCTATGAAACCGCTGAGTCCCGCGAGGGCGGAGACGGCGTCACCGTCGCCTTCCTGGCGGGCGCACGTGAGGGAGGATGACGATGGAGCCGATGAACGACGCGATGGAGCTGTTCCGCCATCAGCGAGCGGTCCGGGCTTTCTCGGACCGGGCGGTGACCGACGACGCCATCGACCAGATCCTGCAGGCGGCGATCCATGGCCCGTCCGGCTCCAACACCCAGCCCTGGCACTTCATCGTCGTGCGCGACCAGGCGGTGAAGGACCAGCTCAGCGATGCGTACGAGGAGGGCATCCGCGAGGCATACGGCGACGCCACCCCGGCGCGCGGCGCGGACAGGCAGCCACTCTCCGCCGCCCCGGTGCTGATCGTGCCGTGCGTCGACACCCCGCCATCGAATCGCGCCGGCTTCCAGACGGGCGCATCGATCTACCCGAACATCCAGAACCTGATGCTGGCCGCTCGCGCGCTCGGGCTCGGCACCGTGCTCACCACGCTGCACCGCCGCCGCAAGGAGCGGGTGCACGAAATCCTGGCCATCCCCGAGGGGATCGAGAGCGCCGCGATCATCCCGCTCGGCTGGCCGACTCGCACGTACGGACCGAACCGGCGGCCGCCCCTCGCCAACTTCGTCATGCAGGATCGCTGGCGCTCCTGACGCGGGCCGGCGCTACGCGCCGATCTCACGCACGTGGCAGTCGTCGTTGACCGATGTGAGTACGGCGCGCCCCCGCCCGGTCTCGACGACGGTGAGCGAGCAGTTGGAGACACGCATGCGCACCCGCTCGTCCGCCGGGAGCCCCAGCACGTGCGCCACCAGCATGCCGACGACACCACCGTGGGTTGAGCAGATCGCGAGGTCATCGGCATGGCGCTCGACCAGCGCGTCGACTTCCTTGCCGACGCGCTCGCGGAACGAACCCAGCGGCTCTTCGCCGGGAATCTGGCCGGCGCCAATCTGCACGTCCGCACCCCAGCGCTCCCGAATCTGCTCCCAGGTCAGGCCCTGTCCCTCGCCAAACCCGCGTTCCCCCAGCGCCCTGCGCCGCTCGATGGGAAGGCCGGCACGAGCGGCGATGATGTCTCCCGTCACGCTCGCCCGCGACAGCTCGCTGCTGTAGATCGCCGCCGCGCCGGCGCCCGCCAGGCGCTCCGCGGCAGCCGCGGCCTGGCGCAGCCCGAGCTCCGAGAGCGGGTAGTCCGCCGATCCCTGGAAGACGCCGAGGGCATTCCCCTCCGACTCACCGTGACGCACGAAGATCACCGTCACGACGACGAGCCTCCCGTCGCCGTCGTCAACAGGTCGAGGTACTGGCCGACGATGCGAGCCGTCGCGCCCCAGATGCAGTGCTCGCCGTACATGAACTCGCGCTCGGCGGCCGCGTCGCCACCCTCCTCGCGCACGACCCACTGGACGTTCGCTTCGCCGCGCAGGGTGTCCAGCGGCACGACGAGCAGTTCCTTCACCTCGCGCCGCGCCATGCGAAACGGGTAGTCGCCACCGGCCGTGATGGCGCCGGCAAAGGGCGCGATCACGTAGTTCGAGCTGCGCGTCGCGATCTCGTCGAGCGAGCCGAAGACCTCGATGTGGTCGCGAACGACGCCGATCTCCTCGTCGGTCTCGCGCAACGCGGTCTCGATTAGCGACCCGTCGCCGTGGTCCCGACGGCCGCCCGGCAGACTGATCTCGCCCTTGTGGTGCTCGACCTCGTCCGTGCGTTGCTGGAAGAGGATGTGCTCGCGACCGTCCTGCTCGTAGAGCAGTAACATCACCGCCGCCGCCCGCCGTTCGCCGTGATCGCCCTGATCGCCGCCGTCGAAGCGTTGCGGCTCGAGGCCGGCGAGCATGCGACGGCTGGTCACGCGAACATCGGTCATCGCGGTCGCCCCGGTGAAAGACGTCGATTGAGTGTGGTGGGCCCGCCAGGATTCGAACCTGGGACCTACCGGTTATGAGCCGGCTGCTCTAGGCCGCTGAGCTACGGGCCCCGGCTCCCCTTGGAGCCGCAGCGAGTATACGGGCCTCAGGCCGCAGCGCTCCACGAGGCGTCCGGCGGCCACAGCAACTCCATCAGCAACGCTCGCCATCCGTCCAGGCGGCCGGGCTCTTCGTACGCCCCGTCCGCACCCGCCGCGATCGCGCGCGTGATCTTCCTCTGAGAGCGCCGCGGAGAGCAGTACGACGGTGACATCCGGAACCCGCTCCGCATCCGGGCTCACTGGACGTTCCGCCCCGAGCCGGCCTCCGCTACGCGACCGGTCCGAGCAGACCGCCACCAAGCAGGTGCATGTGCAGGTGCTCGACCGCCTGCCCGGCGTTCGCGCCGGAGTTCATCACGAGGCGGTAGCCGCCGGCCGTCAGTCCCTCGGAGGCGGCGATGCGTGAAGCCACGACGAGCATGCGGCCGGCCCAGCCCGCATCGCCGTCGGTCAGCCCGGTGGGCGAGACCGGGGGCTCACCGCGCGGAATCAGCACGATGTGCACAGGCGCCTGCGGGGCGATGTCGCGAAAGGCGATGAACTCATCATCCTCGTAGACGCGATCGCTCGAAATCTCGTCGCGGAGAATGCGCGCGAAGATGTTGTCCGGGTCGTAGGACATGCTCTGCCTCCACTGACTAGGCGGGCACGACCGGCAGGGTCACCTTCGATGGGTGCAGAGCCGAGTGGTGCACCGAGTTCTTGGCGACCTGCGTGCCGGTGTGGCGTCCGATCGGCTCGCCGGTGTTCGGGTTCACATCGAATCGCGGGAACGAGGACGAGCTGATCAGCAACTGAACACGGTGGTCTGCCGCAAAGACATTGCTCGTCGGATAGAGCGGAAAGCGCACCTCGTACACGCCGCCGGCCGCCATCGGCTGCGGCTTCGCCATGCCATCACGGTAGCGCAGGCGCATGATGCCGTCGCTGACATTCAGCCGATACCCGTCCGGCCACTGCTCGCTCGGCGGATAGGCGTCGATCACCATCGCGAAGAGATCGGTATCCGGGGCGTCCGAGGAGGCATGCAGCACCACCTCGATCGGTCCCGTCACCTCCATCGCCGCCACCAGCGGTTCGGTCTCGAACAGCAACGTGTCCGGCCGCTCCGCCAGCGGGCCAAAGGGCGGCTCCGCACCGAGCACCCCGGGGCGCGTCGACTGGTCGGAGCCGCCCTGCACCACCATCACGCGCATCAGCGTGATCGGCGACGGCGGGGTCACCCGCTCCGGCGGCTCCAGCATCTCGTTCAACGACGAGGTGTTGGCGGAGACCGTCGGCAGCGGGTGTTCCGGATCGAAGACCAGCGTCGAGGCGCCGCCCTCTTCCGAGGCCGGGTCACCGGCAACGAGCTGTCCGCCGGGGTGGAGGAAGTAGTCCGTCGCGACGGCCTGTTCCAGCGGCCACGTGGCCTCGCTGCGCCACTGCCCGCCGTGGGCGAGCCGCCCCTCGTCGGTCTTGCCGCCGTCCCCGCCGCCCATCACGAAAATCGAGACCGGCTGCGCATCGGCGACGTCGTTGTCGATGCCCTTCAGCCAGTGGTCGAACCAGCGCAGCATCAGGTGGCGCCGGCTCTCCGCGAGGTTGCCCGCGATCGGCGCGGCGTCGCCCAGGTCGACATCGCCCGAGTAGCGCCGCTCCAGCGAGATGTCGCCGTGCGTCCACGGCCCCATCAGCAGCCGTTGATGGCCCAGCCGGGGGCTGAGCGCGACGTAGTTGTCCGTCGTGGCGCGCGTGTAGGAGTCGTACCAGCCACCGGAATAGACCGTCGGCACATCGGCGCTCTCGTCGTAGTAGCGCTCGAAGTTGAGACCGCGCTGGAGCCAGTAGCCGTCATCGTCCTCGGCGTCGCCGTGCTCGTAGAGTTCGCGCGCCCACTGCTCGTAGACCGGAAATCCCTCGAGCGGGCTCTTGCCGGGACCCCACGGCAGCCGGCGCAGCCACTCGTACATCTCCCGCCCCGCCGTCGAGAGCCGCTCGCGCAGCTCCGGGTCGCGGATCGCCTCCGGCGAGCGGGTGCCGTGGGTCACGGCCCAGGTCAGCCAGCGCAGTTCCAGCGTGCCGTTGTGCCGCAGCGAACTGGTATTGCCGTTGGAGGCGCCCTGGTTGATCCACATCGCCCGCAGGTGCGGTGGACGCTCCAGCGCCAGCGCATTCTGCACCCACGCCAGGTACGACGTGCCCATGGTGCCGATGTTGCCGTCGCAGTACGGCAGCGCCGCCGTCCACTCCACGGCGTCGTAGCCGTCAGGGCCCTCGTTCGCCAGCAGCACGAAGTCGCCCTCGGATCCGAAGCGGCCGCGCACATCCTGTGAGACGTAGAGGTAGCCACGGCGCGCGTAGAACTCGCCGTTCGACTCCACCCCGTCGCCGACGCCGCCCAGGCGCCCGTACGGCGTGCGCACGAGGATCGCGGGGAACGGCCCCGGCAGCGGTTCTCCGTTCACGGCGGGGCGCCAGACGTCGGTCGCCAGCCAGGTGCCGTCGCGCGCCTTCATGCCGGCGCTGCTCGCCAGCACCACCCCGTACTCGGGCTGCGATAGCTGCTTCGATGACTGCTTCGGTCGCTGCTCAGTCACTGTCCGCCCTCTCACATTGGGTCCACGCCGGCGGATTGTAGCGCCCGAGGCGGACTAGGACGGCATGTGCGCCGCGGCGACTGTCATCAGATCGGTGTCTTCCCCATCGAGCATCCCGGCGTCGTGCAGGGCAGCGATCACCGCGTCGAAACCGTCCGCGCCGGTGACTTCCACCTGCAACGTGATGCGCGCGACGCCCGAGGGCAGCTCCGCCGTCACCAGCTCGTGCTCCACCTCGATGATGTTCGCGCCCGCCTCCGCGACGGCGCGGCGCACCACG
>JASLOV010000174.1 GCA_030745285.1 Dehalococcoidia bacterium
AGGTCGCGGACAGTCGCGGGATGGACGCCGCTCTCCGACAGGTTGTAGTCGACCTGGTTCTCCCACTTCGACATCATCCGTTCCATGACGAACGGCTGGAAATTCGGCATCGTGTCCTTTCGTATCTCCGCCAAGTCAGCGCCGGCTTGTTATGCGGCCCGGGCCGGAGGCGTCCACAGCAGGGCCAGGACCGACGCGACCAGAACGCGGAATCGCATGGCGAGGATTATATAGAGGACGGAGCGGCCGGGGCTGGATCGAACGCTACCGCCGCGTCCCGGTCACGTCGGTCTCGACCCTAAACAAGGTCTTCCCTGCCGTGACGTAGAGCGTCCGGAGGTCCGGCCCACCGAAGGCGACGTTCGTGACCGTATCTTCTGGAATCGGGATGAACTCGACCAGCTCGCCGTCAGGTGCGAAGACGTGGACGCCCGCCGGCGTGTCGAGCGTTTCGCTCGAGCCGCGTAGACGGTTGAGACCGGCCGCCACCCAGAGGTTGCCCTCGGCGTCGATCGTCATCCCATCGCCGCTGCGGCCCGGGTAGAAGTCGTGGAAGACGCGCATGTTGCTGACGGTGCCGTCGTCGGCCAGGTCGTAGGCACGGATCATCCGGGCGCCGCCTTCGTTCCCGGCCGCCTCGATCAGGTAGAACGTCCGGTCGTCGGGTGAGACGACCAGACCATTCGGCCGTTCGATCTCCGGCTCGGTGAGGATCCGTTCGATCGTCCCGTCGGGATCGATCCGGTAGACGCCGTGGACGCCGGTCTGATCCGCCCTCGGGTCCGGCCCCGGCCGGTCGGTGAAGTAGACCCGGCCGCTACCGTCGATCGTCACGTCGTTCGGCTGGTGGAGCTGCAGCCCCTCGTAGTCGTCGGCGAGAACCTCGACCTCGCCCGTCTCGATGTTCGTCCTGGTGATTCTCGGCAGGATCGTGTCGCCGTCGCCCGCCTCGCAGGCGAGCAGCCGCCACTCGTCGTCGAAGATGAGGCCGTTGGCGCCGTGGCTCGGCTGCCTGAACGTCGTCAGCGCGCCGTCGGCCGCGAGCCGCATGATCCGATTATTCGGAAAGTCGGTGAAGTAGACGTTCCCCGCCTCGTCGACCGTTGGCCCCTCGGTAAACGCAACCGTCGTCGCGACATCGACCTGGCGCGCAGGTGCAGCCGGCGCCACCACGTCAGTTTCACCCGGCGCGGGCGCCTCCGCGGCACAGGCCGAGAGCAGCAACGCTGCGGCAGCGGGAAGAACCGGCGATCGCAGGGTGGTCATCGTGTGCGCCTTCCTCGGTCAGGGCTTGCCTTCACGGCGCACCGGCGAACGTGACGGCTTCACTCGGCGCGTAGCCGATCCGGTGCGCGACGGCGACCAGCGTCCGATCGGGGCCGACCGTCACCGGCTCGACGTAGACCTGCCACGTGGCTCCAGGTTCCGCGTCAGCATCCAGTAGCTGATAACCGATCGACGCGCCGTCGGTCGCGCTCTGCAACGTCAGCTGCGAATCCCGGCGGTCGCCCGTCGGCGGCGCGGTCACCGGTTGCACGCCGTCCGGCCAGATCGACTCAAAGAACGCGGCTTCGCCCATGAGCCCTTGGTCGTCGATCTCGGTCATCCAGCGGTCGGCCTCGGCGCGCAACTCGGCCAGCTTGCCTGCATGCGCCGGATCGCCGGCCAGGTTGTTCAGCTCGTGCGGGTCGCTCTCGGTGTCGAACAGCTCTTCCTCGGGCTTCGAGTCCCTGAACCACTGGGCTTGCATCGCGTTCAGCTCGCCCGCGTCGCGCATCCTGAGCAGCTCCTGCATGATCGGCATCTGCTCGCGGTAGGGCAGCGGCAGGTAGTAGCCGCGCTCCGGATGCAGGTTCCGCAGGTACTTGAAGCGGCGGTCCCTTACGGCGCGAATCGTGTCGGGGTGCTCATCGAGACGGTCGGCCGCCGCATGCACGTAGGTCCGCGGCGCGGTCGTGGCGGCGTCACCCAGGAACGCACGGCCGTCGAGGTAGTCGGGCAGATCGATGCCGGCTAGCGACAGCAGCGTCGGCTTGAAGTCGACGAAACTCACCAGCTGGTCGTCGACCTCCCCGGCGCGCAATCGCTCGGGGAAGCGGATGATGAGCGGCGGGCGCAGGCCGGAGTCGTAGAGCAGACGCTTCTGACGCGGCAGCGGTCCGCCGTGGTCGGCGTACCAGAAGATGGTCGTCTCCTCCAGGAGACCGTCGGCCTCCAGTTCGGCCAGGATGCGACCGACCTGCTCGTCCATCTCGACAATGTTCGAGTACATCCGCCGGACGTCGCGCCGGGCGATGTCGGTCTCGGGCAGGTAGGGCGGAATCGGAACGTCGAGGTCGGCGTCTATGCGCAGCGAATCGTCGGCCTTCGCCCAGATCTGGGATTCGTGCGTCACCCCGAGGTTGAAGATCGCGAAGAAGGGCTGACCCGGCGCGCGGTTTCGCCAGTGGGCCTCGGGTCCGCTTTCGTCCCAGGCGGTCACCGGTTTCCGGAACTGGTAGTCCTCCTTGGCGTTGTTCGAGGTGTAGTACCCGGCGCGCCGGAGATACTCGCTATGCATCTTGACGGCGGGGGGCGGCACTGCTTCGTACGGCACCACGCCGGGCGGCAGCCGTGCGGCGTAGGCGGCAAGCGCCTCCAGGCCGGGGTCGGCGGCATACCACGGCCCGGTCCGCATATGCTGCGCGCCGATCGCCGTCGGGTACATCCCGGTGGCGATGGCCGCCCGGCTGGGCGCGCAGACACCCGACGGTGAGAAGACGTGCGTGTAGCGAACGCCCTCGACGGCCAGCCGGCTAAGCGACGGCGTCGCGACCGTCGTGTCGCCGAACGGCGGGATGTACGGGCCGAGGTCCTCGGCGACGAGCCAGAGGATGTTCGGGTGGTCGTCGCCAGATGCGGACTGCTCGTCGGGATTCTCCGGTTCGACGCCGCAACTCCAGAGTCCGAGCGTCCAGAACACGAGCGCCAGACCGAACCCTCGACCTGCGGTGTTCATCTCTCGCCCTCGAAGTACTTCTCCACAATCCAGTCCGGCTGCCACTGATCCACCGTCCGCTCGGCGCCGGTCATGTCGATCTCGCCCGGTCGCGGCGACTCGACGGCCAACGGCTGCTCGTCGCCCATTCGCGCCTGCCAGGTTTCGAGGAGCGCCGTGAGCTGCTCCAGGCGTTCCGACTGCGCTTCGTCGTCGGCCAGGTTGTTCAGCTCGTCGGGATCGGCGACGAGGTCGAAGAGCTGTGTCCGGTCGATCTGCGGATACCGGATCAGCTTGAACC
>JASLOV010000175.1 GCA_030745285.1 Dehalococcoidia bacterium
GGGAGGCTGGCTGATCGACCAGGCCCGCTTCGGCGCGGAGAACCCCCACATGCGGGCGATCGCGACGGCCTTCGCGACGGAGATGGCGAACCGCGCGGCGTCCGAGGCGCTGCAGATCCTCGGCGGCGCCGGCTACATGGCCGACCACCCGCTGGAGCGCCACTACCGTGACGCGCGGCAACTGATGATCGTGGAGGGCACGAGCGAGATTCAGCGCGTCGTGATCTCCCGCGCCCTGCTCGACTCCAACCTGGTGTACGCGTAGCGGACGAGATCGGGCTGCGTCGCTCTGCGTTTCGCCTTCGGGGGAAGAGCCCATCCACCCGCCCTTGCTTCTGTCGGGGCAGGGGCCCCCACACCCCTTGAGACGAGACTGCGGGGCCCCTTCGACGGGCTCAGGGTGAGCGATCCCGTCCTACTCCGTAAGCGCGAGGGCGGCTTCGCGGTCGTAGGGGCGGTTGACGGCCTGCTCCCAGGTGGGCCAGGCCTCCTTCGGCTCATCGGCGGCGGTGCGCAGGCCCGTGCTGGCGATCAGGTCGAGTGGCGGCACGGCGGCGTAGTCGGGGTCGAGGGCCGCGAACCAGACGACGAGCGAGGCGCCCAGTTCGTCGGCGTCGCGGAAGAGCCGCTGTAGGAAGCGTCGCTGCTCGGCGGGGGTCGAGGAGTTGAGCCCCTCGCGGCTCGGCCCTGAGGCGTAGCCGACGGAGACGAAGGCCAGTTCCCGCCCGCTGTGCTCGCGGATCTGGGAGTAGTAGAGCAGCGGCACCTTGCGCGCGACGGAGAACGCGAACGAGGGGTAGCTGGTGATCGCGAGCAGGTCGAGCGCCCCCTCGAAGTCGTCGAGCAGGCTCCAGCGCGGGACGTGAGGCGGCTCCCACGGGATCAGGCCGAGCAGCTGCTCGTACTGGAAGCTGACGAAGACCAGCGTCTCCGGGCTGGCCGCCTTCACGACCGCGTACGCCTCGCGGTAGACATCGACGAAGGCGCTGTAGCCGTCCGGCTCGCGTTCGAAGGCGGCGTTCACCTCCGTGCCGAGCACCAGGTAGGCCGGCCGGAGATTGAGCGCGAGGTACTCAGCCTCCGCCAGGAAGGCCGCCCGCAGCGCCGGGTGGGAGAGGTCCTCGCCGGCGAATCCGGGAGGCAACGCCGCCAGGCGGCCGCGGTCCGCGGGGTCGAAGGGGTCGAGTGCGACCATCAGCAGCAGGCGACGCTGTTCGATGGCGGTGCGCTCGATCACGGTCGCGGCCTGTAGCGCCTCGGAGGGCTCAATGCCGGGCAGGAAGTCGGCCCATGCGGGCGGGCGCTGGATCAGCAGCACCTCACCGAAGTTGGCGGCCATGTCGAAGGTGGCGAGGTAGGCGGCGTCATCGAGCGAGGCGGGGAGGTTGGAGAAGCCGAGCCGGTAGGCGCGCGGCGTTCCGGCCTCCACGCGCGGGATCGGCGTGAACGAGGCGGTCGAGGTGCGTTCCTCCTGGCACGCTCCGGCGAAGAGCGCGAGTACGGCGACGAGCGCGAGCCAGCGGCGCCGTTCGCGTCGGAGCAGCGGCGAGGTCATCTCCGGGCCGTCATCTGGGGTCGACGGACCCGCGAAGGGGGCCGGGTTCTCGGAAGAGGGAGGGTCGGTCGGCCACGTCGGAGATTGTCAGCGTCGCCGCCGGGCGGGTCAACGCGCGGCTCGCGAGCGGCCGGCCTCGGATCAGGGAATGTCCCGACGCGCAGCCGGCGGGGCGGAGCGAGGATGGACGCACACGCCCAGGGGTGTGGGGCTGACAGAGTCGCCGACTGTGCTGCTGACCGCGCCGTTCCGAGGCGTCGCTCAGTTGATTGCCTCCGGAGTGAGTGGCGGGTGATCACCGTGTGGCTGCGGGGGTGATCGAGGGGGGTGATCGGGCGTCGCTGCGGGTGGCCGGACTGGCGTCGGTGTACACTCGGCTCATGGAAGGCCACCCGCGATTTAACGTCGAGCAGCTGCATGACTCCCTGCTCAACGTCGATCACGCGCTGATCAGGCTCACCCCGATCGTTACGCAGCGGCTGCTCGTCGACTTCCGCGCCAACGAGGACAGCGGCCCCGCGGTCGGGATCCTGCCGGAGGTGAAGTCGCTGCAGGAGCGGCTGACGAGTATCGAGCGGGCCCGGCCCGGCTTCGATCGACCGAAGCGCATCAACGTGATCATGTGGCCGCTGCGCGTGGACGCGCTCGAGCGCCTCGGCGTGCTCAACGTGCTGCGGGGCCGGCTCGCTCAGCTCGATGCCTTCGATGCCCTGCGCCAGCTCGACGAGGCGTTCGCCGAACTGCTTCGCCTGGAGCGAGACGAGCAGCGTCGCGCGATCACGGGCGAGGGCTATGAAACGATCTGGTCGCAGACCCAGACCGTCTGACTCGCGGCTCGCCGCGATGGCGACCATGCCACCCTGCCCCACCGGCCACCGGGCTGCCGCCGCGCTGGAGGCGTTGCGCCGCCTGCGTGCTCCCGTC
Organism: Dehalococcoidia bacterium; assembly: GCA_030745285.1. Classification (GTDB taxonomy): domain Bacteria; phylum Chloroflexota; class Dehalococcoidia; order UBA2979; family UBA2979; genus SHYR01. Next base: position 2,480 of record JASLOV010000175.1, read on the forward strand.
CGCACGATGATTGCCTCGCGGGGCTGAGCGGTTGCAACGCGATCGCTTCCGGCGGCTTGTACAGCGCGCCGTGCGCTCGATTCCCCCGGAGGTGCGGCGGCACCTCGACAACGTCGAGCTCGTGATCGAGCGTGAGCCGACGCGTGCGGAGCTGGAGGAAGCGGGGATCATGTGCGGCGCGGCGCTCTTCGGCCTCTATGTCGGCACCCCGCTGACGGAACGCGATAGCTACGGTCTGACGCTGCCCGACCGCATCGTGATCTTCCAGGGCCCGCTGCAGCGTCACTTCCATCCGCGCGACATCCCGCGGGAGGTGCGCACCACCGTGGTGCATGAGATCGCCCACCACTTCGGCATCGACGATGATGATCTGCACGAGCGGGGACTGGGCTGAAGGGACGTGCCGGGTGACCAGCCTGAAGGACCACGCCGCGGCGGGCGCTCGCCGCGGTCTCCGCGCCGCGCTCGTCGTGGTGGCGGCTCTACTCGCCGCAGCGGTGCTGGCGTCGCGCACCAGCGACCGCGGGCCCGCCGATGCGAGCGAGACACTGTTCTCCGTCACCCGCGGCGGGGACGTGCTGGCGAGCTGGTCCACGGAGCGTATCGAGTCCGAGCTGGCGATGGTAGAGCTGACGGCCGACGGCGACGACCTGCGGGGGCCGTCGCTGCGGGTGTTGCTGGCGGCCTCCGGCGTCGAGCGGTGGTCGCGGCTCTCGGTCGTGGGTCAGGGCCAGGGTCGGGGGTTCGAGGTGGCGCTCGATGTAGAGTCCGCGGACGTGGACGAGACGTGGGTACTATCGTTCACCCGACGTGGTGACCTGCGGCTAGCCGCTCCGGCGCTGGCGCGCGAGCGCTGGGTGCGGGGAGTTTCGGAGATCGAGGTGGTGGAGTGACGCAGAACGTGCACGAGCAGTTCGTGATCGGCGTCGATGACACCGACGTGCCGGACGTCGGCGGCACGGGCAAGCTCGTGCGTTCGCTGTCGGAGCAGATCGAGGCCGACGGCTTCGGCGTCTCGCTCGGCGTGACCCGGCACCAGCTCCTGAATCACCCGAAGATCCCGATGACGAAGCGCAACAGTTCGGCGGCGCTCGGCATTGAGACCGAACGTGGGCTCGACGACCTCGAGGAGCTGGCGGTGGCGTTCGTGCGAGAGCGCTCGGAGGTCGGGTCGGACCCCGGCGTGGCGGTGCTCTCGCGTCACTCGGACATGCCGCACATCCTGGCCTTTGGCCGGCGCAGCCAGCAGGAGCTGATGAAGCTGCTGGACGCGGAGCGCTTCGCTGCCGAGGGCAACGTGCGGTTGCGCGCGCTGGGCGACGGCCGAGGCGGCTCGATCGGCGCGCTGGCGGCGGCCGGGCTGCGGGCCGGGGGTGGCGATGGCCGCTATGTTGGGCTGCACGGTATTCGCGAGATCGCCGGCAACGTCACGGCCGGGACGATCCGCGCGGAGACGGGCATCCTGCAGGTGCTGGATGAGGAAAGTGGCGAAGAACTTGACCGAGATGATGTAGTCTACGCGGGCGACTGGGTGCGCCCGCGACTGATCGAAGGGGCGCCCGTGCTGTTGACGCGGCGCTCGCCCGAGGATCGAAAGGTGTGGCTCCCCATTGATCGCAAGTCTAACCACTAGCCGCCCGTTCACCGTCACGAGGCCGCTGACGCGCGATCTGCTGATCGCGCTCGGTACCGGGCTCGGCATGGCTACGGCCAAGCTGCTCTTCGACTTCCACCTCGGCATCGCCGGTCACGCCGGCGTCGGCTGGGCGGCGATTCGCACCGCCCGACGCGGGCGAGGGCTGCGCGCCTCGAAGCAGTCTCGCTGAGGTAGTCTCGCCCGGCCCGGTCCGCTCGCAACGACCGCGGCCTCACTCCTCCTGGGGGCTGTGCTCGGCGTCTGTCCGTGCGCGGACCCCGTACCGTCGAAGCCGTCCCGGCCGCCGGGCTCAGAAGCTGGGTTCAGACGCCGGGCGTAGAGTACGGGCCCGGAGTACGGCCTAGAAGCCGCCGCCGTTGACGTAGATGCGCTGGTTCGTGATGTAGCGCGCTTCCTCCGTGCAGAGGAAGACGACGGCGTTGGCGATGTCCTCCGGCTGGCAGACGAAGCCGAACGGCGACCCCTCGTCCAGCTCGCGGATGTCCTCGACTCCGCGGGTGGCGCGAACCAGTCGCCTGCCCATCTCCGTCTCGACGAGGCCGGGGGCGACGACGTTGACGCGGATGCCGTTGCGGCGTTCCTCCTTGGCGAGCGTGAAGGCCAGCGCCTCCATCGCCGTCTTGCCCATGTTGTAGGGGCCGCCGTTGGCGCTGAGCCCTGCCGTGGCGCCGGACGAGATCATCACAACGTCCCCCCGTTCCCGCTCCCGCATCGTCGGAATCAGCAGCTTCGACATGTAGAACGAGCCGAAGGCGTGCGTGCCGACGACACGGCGCATCTCCTCCGGGTCGGTGTCGGCCACGCTCTGCCCGCGTGAGGCGATGCCGCCGTTGTTGACGAGAATGTCGAAGCCGCCGAAGTCGCTGAGCGCCCGCTCCGTCATCGCCGAGCAAACATCGAAGTCGGAGAGATCGGCGGAGTAGGTCTCGCTGCGACGGCCGAGCGCGCGGATCGTCTCGGCGGTCTCGTTCGCCGCGTCCTCGTCGCGCCGGTAGTTGATGGCGATGTCCGCGCCCGCGTCTGCGAGCTGCTCCGCGATGGTGGCGCCGATGCCGCGCCCGCCGCCGGTGACAAAGGCCGTGCGCCCGCTCAGGTCAGCCATCTCGCTCCTCCTCGGTGGTCGTCAGTAAGTAGTCTGTCGCGCGGGCGAGTCTACGCGGGGGGCGGGGCTGGGTCACCTTCGACCGGCTCGGGTGAGCGAGGGTGGTCGGACCCCGGTGGCATGGTCGAGAGTGTCAGGGTCCGATCATGCTCTGCAGTTCCCCCGGCGGGAACGCGCGCAGCGTCTCGCTCACGACGTTGCCGGCTTCCGCGATGTTGAAGAGCCCGGTCACCATCGACTCCTCGCTGGGCGCGTTGACGGCGACGATCAGGTCGTACTGCCCCGCCGTCCACCACATACCGAGGATATCGAACCCGGCCGTCTCGTTCAGTTTGCGGAACTCCTCCGCGCGGTGCACGGTCTCCTTCATGTGCTTCCGCCCCTGGTCGGTGAAGCGGTAGAGCACGACGTACTGCGGCATCTGCGTCTCCTCGCGGTTGCCCGTCGCGCGGGGGCGGTCACCCTCACGCCGTCGGAGTCTACGAGCATGGCGCGACGGGGTCACGCCACGGCGGACCCGGGGCGTCTGGGACCTTCAGCCGCTCCCGCTGAGGCTGCTAGAGCGTGGCCTCGCCGCCCCCGGCTGTTCGAGGGCACCCTTCGGCAGGCTCAGGGCGAGCGGTGGGAATCATTCGGCGTTCGCCTGGCGGGCGACCAGCCGCTCCGCTGCGTCGGCGACCAGCTCTGGGGCTCGCCTCATTGCCTGATCAAAGGGGACGCCCTCGCCGGCGGATTCGGCGTCGGTGATGCCGTCCGGGGTGGCGTCGACGGCGCCGGCGACGGCGAGGCAGGGCACGCCCGCGTGCCGGGTGAGGGCGGCGATGTGGGCGACGGCTTTACCGTAGGCGGTCTGGGCGTCGAGGCGGCCTTCGCCGGTGATCACGAGGTCGGCTGCGGCGATCTGGCCGGGCAGGCCGATCGTTTCGGCGACGAGGGTGGCGCCGCTCTCGATCGTCGCCTCCGCCGCCCCCGAGGCAGGCCCCATCACTGCCAGCAGGCCGGCGGGGATGCCGCCGCCCCCTCCCCCGCCGTCGACCTCGGCAATCTCGACCCCGAGGTCGACGCGGCAGCGTTCCGCCCAGCGGGTGAGCGCGGCTTCGAGCCGGGGCGCCAGCTCCGCGGTGACGCCCTTCTGCGGCCCGTAGATCGCCGTCGCGCCCTCCGGTCCGAGCAGGCGGTTGGTGACGTCGACGGCGACGCGCAGCTCGACGTCCGCGAGCAGCGGCTCGACGTCGCTCGCGTCGATCCGTGCGAGGCGGTCGAGTTCGAGGCCGCCGGGGCCGAGCGGCTCGCCGGCGACGTCGAGCAGACGGTAGCCGAGCGCCTGCGCCGCGCCCGCGCCGCCGTCGTTGGTGCCGGTGCCGCCGACGCCGACAATGATGCGTCGTGCGCCGCGCCGCAGGGCGTTTCGCAGCTGTTCGCCGACGCCGTGGGAGGAGGCGCGCGACGGGTCCCGATCGGCTTCGGGGACCAGCACGAGACCGGCGGTCGTCGCCGCTTCGATCACCGCCGTGCCGTCGGGCAGCAGCGCGTAGCTGGCTTCGACGGCGTCGACGACCCCGGCGAGCGGGCCCGGCCAGTCGCCTGGTCCTGGCTCGCCTTCGGCCGTGGCGACCAGGTCGCCGCCGATCGCGGCGTGGATGAGTGCGACGGTGCCGGGGCCGCCGTCGGCCATCGGCGCCTCGACCATTTCGGCCGCCGGGTCGGCACGGCGCACGCCGCGGGCGATGGCGCGAGCGGCCTCGGGTGCGGTGAGCGAGCCTTTGAATTCCTGGGGGCAGACGAGGATGCGCCGCGTCATCGGTCAGGTGCCGTACACGCCGAGCAGCCGCAGCGCCGCGCCGATCAGGATGGCGGCGACGTAGGCGAAGCCGATGACGCGGACGCGACGGCCCATCGCCCGCAGCTCCATCGGCCGGAACAGCAGCATGAAGACGATGAACGCCGCGCCAGCGATGAGCGCGATGCGCAGGAAGGCAGCCATGGGGCCATCGTAGACGAGTGCCGCGTCAGGGCGGGAGCGACGAGGGCTGGAGCGCGAACGAGAGTTGACTAGAACGAACGTTCTGGCTTAGATTGAGGAAGAGTCGAATAGAACGAATGTCCTAGTACATGAACAGATTGACAGATGGCGCCGATGACGCTCGCTCACCCCTCGATCACCAGTTCCTCCCTCGCTCCACCGAGAAGGCTGCGGCGCACCGTTGCGCGCGGCCCTCGCTGTCCCGACTGCGCGGGGCCGCTCGTATTCGGCGAGGGCTGCAGCATCTGCCCGATCTGCGGCTACTCAGGCTGCGAGGCCGCGCTGCCGGCCGTGCCGCTCCCGGCACGCCGTTAGCTTCAGCTCGAATCCACACGAGCCGGGCTCACGGGCAGTGTCCTCGAACGTACGGACGGGACGCTGCGTAGACTGAGCCGCGAACCCGCCCGTATACTCGAATCCGTCCAGATGTCGACGATCCCCGAGAGTGGCTGGGGAACGCCTGTGGTCACCGAGACGCAACCTGACCTGAGCGCGCGTGCGCGCCGGATCCGGCGTCACATCGTCCAGATGGTCTACGAGGTGAAGTCTGGCCACCCCGGCGGTTCGCTCTCCGCGACCGACATTCTGACTGTGCTCTACTCGAACCTGCTCAAGCACGACCCTCAGCGCCCGGACTGGCCGGAGCGCGACCGCTTCGTGATGAGCAAGGGGCACTGCACCCCGGCGCAATACGCGACGCTGGCCGAGTTCGGCTACTTCGATGTCGAGGAACTCGCCACGTTCCGGCGGCTGGGCACGCGCCTGCAGGGGCACTCCGTGCTCGGCAGTCCACAGGGTGTGGAGAACACCGCCGGTTCGCTGGGGATGGGGCTCTCGTTCGGGCTCGGCATCCGCCTGGCGGCGCGGCTGAAGGGGCTCGACAACCACGTCTACGTGATGATGGGCGACGGCGAACAGGACGAGGGGCAAGTGTGGGAGGCGGCGATGGCGTCCGCGCACCACAGCATCGATGGCCTGGTCGCGCTGGTCGACCGCAACGGTATCCAGAACGACGACTTCACGGCGGCCACCATGTCGACGGAGCCGCTGGACGAGAAGTATCGCGCCTTCGGCTGGGACGTCCGTTCGAGCGTCGATGGCCACGACCTGGCTGCCGTCGAGCAGGCCCTGATCTGGGCGCGCGACGTGCGAGGCGGCCCGGCCTGCGTGATCTTCGACACCGTGAAAGGCAAGGGGGTCTCCTTCATGGAGAACAACCCCACCTTCCACGGCGCTCCGCCCAGCGACGAACAGTTCGAGCTGGCGATGAGCGAGCTGGCCGATGACTGAGGGCGCGACGACTTACGCGGCGGCTAGCGACGAGCGATGGACGCGCGGCCAGGTGGAGGCACGATGACGTCGACCGCACCGGCACCGGCGGCGACCCGCGAGGCGCTGGGTCCGACCCTGATCCGCCTCCAGCAGGAGGGGCTCGACCTCGTCGTCTGCGACGCCGACCTCGGTAACTCGACATCGGCGCGCGCCTTCCGCAACGAGTTCCCGGAGCGCTTCTTCACCTTCGGGATCGCGGAGCAGAACATGGTCTCCGCCGCGGCCGGCATCGCCACGCTGGGCTCTTCGGTCTTCGTCAGCACTTTCGCCGTCTTCGCGGAGCACGCCTACGACCAACTGCGGATGGCGGTGGCGCAGCCCAACTTGAACATCACCTTCGTGGCGTCGCACGGCGGCGTCTCGGCCGGCGAGGACGGCGCCTCCGCGCAGTCGATCGAGGACATCGCCGTGATGTCGTCGCTGGTGAACTTCCGGGTGATCGTGCCCGCCGACGTGGTGGAGTCCGCGGCAGCCGTGGAGGCCGCGGCCCGCACGCCGGGACCGTTCTACATCCGCACCGCAAGAGCGAAGACGAGCGTGCTTTACGCTGACGGGCCGCGCTTTGAGCTGGGCAAGGCCACTCCGATGCGCGATGGCGGGGACGTCACGTTGATCTCGTACGGCCTGATGGTGGAGCGCACGCTGGAGGCCGCCGAGTCGCTGGCTGGCGAGGGCATCGACGCGCGCGTGCTGAACATGGCGACGATCCGGCCGCTCGACGTCGACGCACTCGAGGCGGCGGCGCGCGAGACCGGCGCGATCGTCGTCGCGGAAGAGCACCTGATGCACTCCGGCCTGGGCGCGATGGCGGCGCAGGCGCTGGCGACCCGCCACCCGGTGCCGATGGAGTTCGTCGGCGTCGACAACCGCTACGGCGAGTCTGGCACGTGGTCCGAGGTGATGGATGTGATGGGCCTGACGGCCGACCGCATCACCGAGGCCGCCCGACGAGCCGTCGCCCGCAAGGCGTAGCGCCCCTCTACCGTTCGGCCGCTGGCGGGGCATGGTTCGACGGGCTCAGGGTGAGCGATGTTGTTGCTGCCGGTGCCGGGTTCTTCCTCTCCGCTCATGGTGAGCCCGTCGAACCATGCCTCGCCAGCGCATGGCGACCGAGTCACTCTCCGACCGGCTCAGGGCGAGCGTATTGCCCCCACCAGCAGCGGCAGCAGCTCGTCGAGGGTCGTGATCGTGGCGTCCGGTGCGTCGTCGCGCGGTGCGCCGGTGCGGTTGATCCAGACGGCGGCGACGCCGGCGGCGTGCGCTCCGGCGACGTCCGCTCCGAGGCTGTCGCCGATGTAGACGGCGGTCGAGGGCTGCGCGGATATCTCGTGCAGGACCTGGTTGAAGATGGCGGGGTCCGGCTTGCGGATGCCCAGCTCGCCGGAGACCGCGATCGACTTGAAGTAGCGGTCGAGCCCCAGCGGCGCGATGCGGGATCGCTGGTTCTCGCTCGGGCCGTTTGTGATCAGGCCGAGCCGGTAGCGGCCAAGGAGGGAGTCGAGGGCCGCCGCGACGTCGGGGTAGAGCTGGTACGTGCCTGCGGATCGCACGCGTTCGTACTGAGCCATCAGTTCGGCGGCGAAGGCATCGTCCGCCGTCGCGTGCTCGGCGAGCAGGCGGCGGAAGGCATGGTGGAGGAAGTCGTCGCTCCACTCGCCGCCGACCCCGGCCCCGCGCTCGGCCGCGGCGGGCCAGAGCACGCGGTCGTAGACCTCGTCGGCGGAGCCGAGCGCCCGGAGCTGCGGGTAGCGCTCGAAGGCGGTGGCGAAGGTCGCGCCCATCGCCTCTCGCCAGATGGCGGCGGAGTCGACGAGCGTGCCGTCGAGGTCGAAGAGGACCGTGTCGAGGCCGGCTGGAAGTGCGTTGCCCGCCGGTCGAGCCGGGGTCACTCCGCCGTCACTCCAGCATCACGCGGTAGGGGCGGTTTCCCCATCGTCATCATCATCGTCGTCATCGAAGTCGGGTTCGTCGGCGTAGGTGCCGGCCTCCTGGCCGCGCCAGACGGTGACGATGAAGTCTTCACGGTAGGGATCGGCGGAGGAGACGAGGCGGTCGTCGATCTCGGCGATCAGGCGCTGCACGGCCTCCTCGTCGAGCGACTCGTGCACGGCGAGTGTGGCGTAGGTCACGGAGTTCGTGAAGTGCAGGTCGATCCGGCCCAGCGAGTGCTCGGAGTTCTCGATGGCGTACGCCTCCGAGTGGGGGGTGCGCGCCTCGCGCTCGAATCGGTACTCCGGCTCCGGCATATGGTCAGTCCCTGATCTGGCCGGTGCCGAGCACCAGCCACTTGTACGAGGTCAGTTCGCGCAGGCCGATCGGTCCGCGGGCGTGCATCCGCTGCGTGGAGATGCCGAGTTCCGCACCGAGCCCGAATTGCGCGCCATCGTGGAAATAGGTGGAGGCGTTCACGAAGACGGCCGCCGCGTCGGCCTCGAGCTGGAACCGCTGGGCCGCTTCGTTCGAGTCGGTCACGATCGCCTCGGAGTGTCCGCTGCCGTGCCGGTCGATGTGCTCCAGTGCAGCGTCCAGGGAATCGACGACGCGCACGGAGCAGTCGAGCGAGAGCCACTCGCGGTCATAGTCGGCGGCCTCGACGGGGACAACGGCGCCGGCCTCACAGAGCGGCGCGGCGCGCTCGTCGGCGTGGACGGTGACGCCCTGCTCCGCGAGGGCGCGCGCGACATCGGGCAGGAACCGCTCGGCGACGGCGGCGTGGACGAGCAGCGTATCCATGGCATTGCAGACGGAGGGGCGCTTCACCTTGGCGTTGACGGCGACCTCGCGCGCCATCGCCAGGTCGGCTGCGGCGTCGACGTAGGTGTGGCAGACGCCGATGCCGCCGGTGACGACGGGCATCGTCGCCTCCTCGATCACGCGGCGGATCAGGTTGGCGCCGCCGCGCGGCACCAGCAGGTCGATCTGCTCTCGTGCGGCCAGCATTGCGCCGACCTCTTCGCGGTCGGTGGAATCAATGAACTGCACCGCGCCGGCGGGCAGGCCGGCCGATTCCGACTCGCGCACGATGATCTCGGCAAGGGCTGCGGCGCTGGCGTGGGCGTCGCTGCCGGAGCGCAGCACGATGGCGTTGCCGGCCTTCAGGCAGAGCGCGGCGATATCGACGGTGACGTTAGGCCGCGACTCGTAGATGGCGCCGATCACGCCGAGCGGGACGCGCACGCGACCGATCTGGAGGCCGTTCGGCCGCCGCGTCATCTCGATCGTCTCGCCGACCGGGTCCGGCAATGCGGCGATGCTGCGTGCGTCCGAGGCGATGCCGGCGATGCGTTCCGGGGTGAGTACCATGCGGTCGATGAAGGACTCCGTGAGCCCGGCAGCGCGGCCGCGCTCGACCTCCGGTGCGTTCACGTCGACGATGCGGTCGCTCTCGGCGACGAGGGCGTCGGCGATGCGGTGCAGGGCGTCGTTCTTCTGGCCGGTGGTGGCGGAACCCATGCGGCGGCTTGCGGCGCAGGCGAGCGCGGCCTTGGTCGTCGCTTCAGCGTTGGCGATTGCGGTCATGAGGGGCCGATCGTACACGAGCGCGGGCGGGAGCGCCCACCGGCGTCTAGACTCGCGGCGGAGGGTCGATGGTCAGGGACGGGATGGAGCTGCGGCCCTGCCGCGACGAGGATATCGAAGCGGTGCTCTCGCTCTGGGCGCGCTCCACGGCGCCTCGTGCGTCCGACACGGCGGAGGCGATCGCGCTGAGGCTCGAGCGTGACCGCGAGCTCTTCATCCTCGCCTGGGACGGCCTCAAGCTCGTCGCCTCCGTGATCGGCGGATGGGACGGCTGGCGCGGCAACATCTACCGCCTGGCCGTGGAGCCCGAGTACCGGCGCATGGGACTGGGCCGCCAGCTCGTCGAGCTGGTGGAGCTGAGACTGCGGGCGATGGGCGCGCGCCGGATGACGGCGCTCGTGCTCATCGATGAGCCCGGCGCGACGGAGTTCTGGGGCAGCGCCGGCTACGCCCACGACCCGGATACCGAGCGCTACGCGAAGGATCTTGGGTAGCGGGCTGCGGACACTGCACCACTCGCATTCGCTCAACATGAGCAGCGTGAGCGATGAATGGGCGCCCGCCTCGCTACACGAGCACCAGGTTGTTGCGGTGCACCAGCTCCTCGCCGTACTCGTGGCCGAGGATAGCGGCGATGCCGTCCGAGCGAACGCCGCAGAGGCGGGCTGCGTCGGCGACGCCGTAGTTTGAGATGCCGTTGGCGATGTGGCGGCCGTCGGCGCCCTCGACGCGGACAACATCGCCGCGCTCGAAGCTGCCGCTGACCCTGACCGCGCCGACCGGCAGCAACGAGGTGCCCTCGCGCTTCAGCGCGCCAGCCGCACCATCGTCGATCACGATGGTGCCGCGGACCGGCAGGCCGGAGAGCAGGTAGCGACCGCGGCTCTCGATGCGGTCGCCGGCCGGGAGGAAGTGGGTGCCGGCCGGCTCGCCGGCCGCGGCGCGCAGCACCACGTCGTCGGAGCGGCCGTCCGTGATCATGACGTGTGCGCCGTAGCGGGTGGCGACGCGAGCCGCCTCCACCTTGGTGCGCATGCCGCCCGTGCCGCGCTCGCCGGGCGAACCGGCCGCCGCCTGCTCGATCGTCGCGTCGATGCGTTCGACGGTCTCGATCAGGGC